>JAEUJR010000743.1 GCA_016793585.1 Archangium sp. | reverse complement strand
GGCCACGCGCGCGAAGGTGCTCGAAGCGAAGGTGCTGCACGACAGCGGGCTGTTCCAGGAGGCCGAGGCCTTGCTGGCCCCCGTCACGCCGACGCTCCCTTCGGTGGCCGACCTCGCCGTTCAGGCCGAAGGTTGGTTCTGGGTGGGGAGCGTCGCGTTGAAGCGAGCGAACCACGACCTCGCCCGTGATGCGCTGAGCCGCGCCGTCACCACGGCGTCGGTCGGCGGGGTGAATGACGTGCTGCTGCGCGCGCTCTGTCAGCTCGTCGAGCTCTCCACGCGCCTGCACGACGCCGAGCGCACGGCGGCCGTACGCCAGCTCGTCACGCTCTCGCGAAGGTCCATCGCGGGTGACGTCGAGCTCGAGGCCATCATCGAGAACCAGCTGGGCCTGGCCGCCTTCACTGAGGGCCACCTCGACGAGGCGCTCGAGCACTTCAGGGCCGCGCGCCGCGCCTACGAGGGCGTGAAGGGGCCCGGCGCGAAGAACGTGCTGCGCACCATCAACAACATCGGCGTCATCCTCTCGGAGCAGGGGAAGTCGGCCGAGGCGCTGGTCGAGGTGCAGGCGGCGCGCGACCTGCTCGTCGCCGAGTACGGAGACGCGCACCCCGACGTCGCCCGCGCCGAGGTGAACCTGGGCGTGATGTTCAACGACCTGTCGCGCTTCTCGGAAGCCGCGCCGCACTTCGAGCTCGCCGAGCGCATTCAGGTGCGCGCGCTGGGCCCCCGTCACCCCGAGCTCGCAGCCACGCACAACAACTGGGGCGACACCTGCATGGGCACGAAGGACTTCGCAGGTGCGTTGCGGCACTTCGAGGCGGCGCTCTCGATTCGCGAAGAGGCGCTCGGCACGAGTCACCTGCGGTTGATTGGCGACTTGAGCGGCGTCGCTTCGGCCCTGCTCGCGCTGGAGCGGCGGGAGCAGGCGGTGAGCGCACTCGAACGAATCGTCACGCTCCGCGCCACTGATGCAGCGCACCCGGTCGAACTCGCGCGCGCCGAGGTCGAGCTGGCGAAGGCGCTCATCGTCACGTCTCCTGCCCGCGCGCGCGCGGTGTTCGGCTCGGCTGACGCACACTTCGCGAAGGGTGGTGCCGCGGCCGAGTCGGAGCGCCAGGCAGCGAAGGCGTGGTTGAACGCCCGAGGGCAGTGACGGCTGAGCTGCTGCGGTCTGCGACGGACGGAATCAGGCGCTCCGGCATCGACGCCAGAATCGACGCCGGCGTCCACCACGATGACTCGACCGCGGGCTCAGGGGCCCTGGTCGCGCTCGATGCGTTTGAGCGCTGCAGCGGCCGCGCCCTGGCCGCACTCCTCTTCTTCGAGTCCCAGCACGCCGCCTCGTTTGCGCGGCAGGCTCTTCAGCTTCGTCAGCGCTTCGATGGCCTCGGGGCTGCGCAGGTCTCCCAACCGCTTCGCCGCGAGCGCGCGCCTGCCACAGTCCTTCGCGTCGAGGGCCTGCAGGTACAGCTCCGAGAGGTTCAGGCCCTGCCCGGCGTACTCGACGTCGACGAAGCGCAGCGCGCCCCACTGGGTCCACCCCTCTTCGCTGCGCGCGAGCTTCTGCATCACCGGCAGCACCTTCTGCTTCGGCCACCCGGCGAGCAGCTTGCGAACGCGTGTGCCTTCGGCGCGGCCCTCGAACTGACCGAACTCGTCGGCGAGCGCTTCGAGCGACGCCTGCTCGAGCTCGGCTTCGTTCGGAATCGCCTCGAGCAGCTTGCGCGCCTCCTCGGGCCGGCCGACCTGGTGCAGCGCCGCCGCGCGAAGCTGCTTCAGCGTGTTCGACGGCTTCTCACCCGACGCGTCGTCGATGACCTGCAGCGCCTCACTCCCGCGCCGCGCATCGATGAGCCGCCTCGCCACGCGCTCGGGTTTGAGGAACCAGACGAGGAACGCCACCACGAGGGCGATGACGAGCGTGGCCACGGCGCCGACCTTCCACTTCGGAATCGAGCGCGCCTGCGCGATGAGCCGCGTCTGGGCGTTCGCGACCCGCATCGCGCCGCTCACCGTCGAGGTGAGCTGAATCGGCTTGAGCGCGAGCCGCTCGAGGAACGCGGCGGCCGTGGGCGGGCGTGCCTCGGGCGCCTTCGCGAGGCACGCGGTGACGACGTCGACGAGCGCCGGAGCCGTCGCCAGGTGCGGCGCCACGTCGACGAGCGCCGGTGGCGCCTGGTGAATCTGCTGAGAGACGAGCTCGCGCGGTGACGGCCCGGGGAAGGGCGCCTTGCCGGTGAGCATGCGGAACGCGATGAGGCCGAGCGCGTAGAGGTCGCTGCGCGCGTCGAGCGTCTGCCCCATGGCCTGCTCGGGCGACATGTACTCGGGCGTGCCGACGACGAAGCCGGTCTGCGTCACCTGCGCGCGTTGGTCGGGCTCGGCGAGGCGCGCGATGCCGAAGTCGAGCACGCGCGCCTGCTCCTGCCCGTCGAGAGCGCGGGTGAGCACGACGTTGTCTGGTTTGAGGTCGCGGTGAACGATGCCCTTCGCGTGAATGGCGGCGAGGCCCATGGCGAGCTGCCCGAGAATGCGCTCGGCGCGCTCGACCGACAGCGGTGCTTCACGCTCGAGCAGCTGCTGCAGCGACTCGCCCTCGACGTACTCCATGACGAGGCACATCGACTGGCCGTGCTGGCCGAAGTCGATGACGCGCACGACGGCGGGGTGTTCGACCGACGAGAGCAGCAGCGCCTCGCGCCGAAACCGCTCGCCCATGCCCTGGGTGTTGAGCAGGTCGTCACGCAGCACCTTGAGCGCGACCTTGCGACCGAGCGAGACCTGCTCGGCGACGTACACGAGGCCCATGCCGCCGCCACCCAGCAGGCGCTCGACGCGAAAGCGGTCACCCAGCACGAGGGAGCCGGGCGCAAAGGCGCCGCTGCCCGCCAGGTGGGTGTCGGCGACTGCCACGGGCTCGGAGTCCGTCGCCATGCGTGCGTCGGTATCTACCGGGCCCAGTCTCGTCGAGGGGGACGAAAACGCACCCATGCGTCGGCCCCGGAGAAATCGAGCGCGCAGGAACCGGACTCCTTCTCCGCGTCGGGAGGCATGTGTGGTGCGCGTGGTGAGCTGCGCGTGGCCGCGAGGCAGGACCCTCAGGTCGAGACACACGTGGCGCGCATCGACGCCAACTTCGAGCACCCACGCGCGGGTGAACGTGTTTCACGTAGGGCGATGAAGCGCTTCCTCTTCGCCGCGCACCCGACGGTTGGCCACACGCAGGCGCTGCGGGCGATAGGTCGTGAGCTGCTGTCGCGTGGGCATCAGGCGCGGTTCGCGACTCCCCTCATGAAGGCGGTGCCGTCGTTTCTGCCGGTGCCTGCGCCGCTGCGGTCGGCCGAGCACGTGACGGCGGGCCTTCGTGCCGATGGGTTCGAGCTGGTGCCGCTGCCGCTGCGCCTCTCGTCGGGCGTCGCCGCGTTCATGGTCGCCCGCAGCCGCGGCTACGACGAGCTCGACTGGGCGATGAAGCTGTTCCTCGGTGAGACCAGCCTGGCGGCGGCGACGTTGAAGACCGAGCTCGAGCGCGCTCCGGCCGACGTGGTGGTGGCCGACTGTTTTCACTTCGGCGCGTGGGTCGCGGCCGAGGCGTCGCGTGTGCCGTTCGTGCCTGTCTTTCACAGCGGGTTGCCGTTTCCAGCGCCGGGCGCGCCGCCGTTCGGCAGTCCGCTCTCGGGTGGAGACGACGCCGAGAGTCAGCGGCGGCTCTCGCGGCTCGCCGCGCGAATGGACTCGACGCTCAACGCGATTCGCAAGTCGTACGGGCTCGGTCCCGTCGAGCCGCGGTTGTTGGAGCGCCCCTACGGCACCGCGCTCAACGTGCTGACGACGTTCGAGCAGTTCGAGCTGCCTCGGCCAGAGCTCTCGAAGACGGCGGCGGGTCCACTGGTGTGGGCCGGCCCGTGTCTGGGCACGAAGCGGCCGACGGTGGAGTTCCCCTGGAACCGGCTCGAGGGCTCGTCGAAGCCGCTCGTCTACGTGTCGCTGGGAACGGTGTTCAACGACCAACCCGATGTCTACCGGGTGCTCGTCGATGGGGTGCACGAGGCTGGTGCGCGCGCCGTCGTCGCCGCTGGAGCCTCGCTCGAAGCGATGCTGAAGCACGCGCACGCCGACGACGTGGTGGTGAAGTTCGCGCCGCAGGTCGAGCTGCTCGCGAAGGTGAACGCGGCCATCGTGCATGGTGGCAACAACTCGACCAACGAAGCGCTGCGCGCGGGTGTGCCGTTCGTCTCGGTTCCGTTCGGCGGGGAGCAGGTGATGAACGCCCGGCGCGCGGTCGCGCTCAAGGTGGCTCGCGCGCTCGACGTCGAGACGTTGTCGAAGGCGAGCGTGGCCGAAGCGCTGAAGGCGCTGTTCTCGAGTGACGTCGTCGAGCGGTCGCGGGCGCTGGCGAAGCAGGTGCCTGAAGCCGATGGCGCGGCCGTCGTCGCCGACGCGCTGGAGCGGCTGTGAATGGGCAGTCGTGCCGGGCTGATCAGCTGAGCACCTGCACGAGCGTGGTGGCCTCGGGGCGGGCCGAGGGATCCATCGAGAGGCAGGCGTCGAGCGTCGCGCCCACCGCGGGCGGCAGGCCCGACAGCTTTGCCAGCTTCAGGGCGGGGGGCGGAATCGGTGCGTGCGCCATCACGCGGAACACCGCGGGCGGAAGGAACGGCACCTGACCCGTCAGCAGCTCGTAGGCCATCACCCCGAAGGCGAAGAGGTCGGCGCTGGGGCCGACGCCCGCGGCGTTCGTCGCCTGCTCGGGCGCCATGTAGAGCGGCGTGCCGAGGAACGCGCCGGTGCGGGTCAACCGCTCGCCGCGCGCCAGCGTCTCGGCCTCGACGTCGGCCACGCTCTCGAGGCGGGAGATGCCGAAGTCGGCGAGCCGGGGCACGAGCGCGCCCCGCTGTTCTGCGAGCAGCACGTTCGCCGGCTTGAGGTCTCGATGAACGATGCCGGCTGCGTGCAGCGCCTCGAGCGCCTTCGAGATGCCGAGAAGCCAGGGCAACACCACCGGCACCTGGCCGAAGCGGGTCGACTGGGCCGCGAGCGTGCCGCCGCTCACGTGCTCCATCACGAGGTAGGGGCTGCCAGTGGCGGTCATGCCGACGTCGAGCACGCCGACGAGGTTCGGGTGGTGAACGCGCGAGGCAATCTCGGCTTCACGCGCGAAGCGGGCTGCGTCGGCCGCGTCGCGCACCGAGTGCAGCACCTTCACCGCAACCTTCGACCCGTCGCTGAGCCGCTCGGCTTCGTGCACGCTGCCCATGGCGCCCTGCCCGAGCGCGCGCTGGAGTCGATATCGACCGCCCACCACGCTCGCCTCGACGGGCTTGCGCGAGTCGGTCGCCAGCCGTTGACCATCGAGAGACGTCGCGAGCACCTTCGCGAGCTCGCGTGAGCGCTCGGCGACCTGGTGCCTGAGCTCGGCGTTCAAGGTGGCGACCTCGGCGTTCCTCGCGTCGAGCTGCGCGACCTGCGCTTCGAGCGCGCGGGTGGTGTCGACCAGCCGGTCGTTGTTCTCGGCGAACTGGCGGCGGAGCGCGAGGCCGAGGCAGAGAATGAGCGTGAGCGTGCCGAGGTAGGCCGTGTCGGCCTGGCCGATGTGCAGGCCATGCAGCAGCTCGGGCACTGCGAAGACGAGCTGTGCGGCCATGCCCAGCAGCACGAGGCGGGCGCGTTGGTCGCCGCGGCGCGCGAGCGGCGTCACGGCGGCGAAGACGAGCGCGAGCTCGACGAGAATGATGACGTCGGCGCCGACGCGCAGGCGTGGCGCACCCACCAGCTTCAGCAGGTCGAGGGCCACGGCGCCGACGCCGCCCGCCACCCCGAGCCAGGCGACGCGGCGAAGCCACTTCTGCCAGCGGCCACCGAAGAGCTCGGCGACGAACGAACCGAGCGCCGAGGTGACGAGCCAGATGGTGAGCTCGTGCCCGACGGTCATCAGCTGGGGCAGCGGGAGCGCGACCGGGTACACCCACCATGACTGCCCGGCCTTCATCAGGCCCATGCAGGTCGAGAACGCGCCGAAGAAGAACCAGCCACGGCCGCCGCGCCCGAGCACCGAGAGGCACACCAGCAACCCGAGCAGGAACATGCCGAGGCCGATGGCGAACGAGCGCAGGTCATCGGCCAGCTCGTCGAGCATGGTGGCTCTCGAGCCGAAGTGCAGGCCGACGTTCCGCGGTGACCAGAAGGTGTCGTACGACACCTCGAGCCAGCGCCCTGCGGCGTCTGGAGGCAGCGTGACGAGTGCCCACGGCCCGTCGAGCTGCAGGGGCGCTCCGTCGAGAGACGCGCTCGCGCGGCCAGAGACGAGGGGAATCGCAACCATCGGGTCGGGGCCCAGCTCGGGCACGCGCACGCGCAGCTGAAAGAGGCCACCGGCCTCGGGGCGGGGAGGCGGTGACGATTGCCAATCGGTCTGGGTCGACCAGCGGTACTCGGCGTCTTTCAAAGGCACGGCCGCCGCGAGCGCGGGCAGAGCCACGGTCAGCCAGAAGAAGACGTTGCGCAGACAGCCCCCTCGCGTTGCGACGAGGACGTTCTACGTGATTCGTCGAGGCGAGGCGCTACTTGAAGGCCCGCACCGCACGGAACCGCGCGAGAATCGCGTGCGCCCGTTCGAGCTTCACTGCGCGCTCGAGCTTCTTCTCGTCGCCAAACCGCGTCCGCCTGGTCGTCTCTTCGCCTCCGACCGTGCCGGTTCGAACCACCAGCGAGGTGCCCGAGGTGGAGATCTCGATGAAGCTGCGCTCCTTCTGAAACCGGGAGACCCTGGCGAGCGTCTTCGCGGTCGAGCGTTTCGCTGCCTCTTCACGTCTGCGACCGCGTTCACGGCCGGCTTCGAGTGCCTTCTCCAGCTGCTGGTACGTCATTCCCGACTTCCGCTTCGAGGCCATAGGACGTTTCAGTGGAGTCAGGCGGCGACGAGCGAGGCAGCGACGGTGAACTTGCGCGAGACCTTCTGCTCGTCACGCCGCACCAGGCGCAGCAGGCTCGCGCGGTCGTGCAGCTCACCGGTGATGCGGTCTTCGATGGCCAGGTCGGAGCACACCTCGAGCAACTGCAGGAAGAGCGCGTAGACGACGTTCAACGAGGTCACGCCTTCGACGAAGAGGCTGCCGTCGCTGGTGAACCACACGTCGAGCTCGCCGCGCTTGGCGAAGATGCTCCACGCGCGACGGCCATCGTGGGTGCGCTGCGCGAAGGGAAAGTGACCGACGGCGCGGTCCATCGCCTTGAGGAGCGTCTCGTCGAAGGCGCCCGCGAGCGGCGATTCGGAGCACTCGTCGAGCGACACGGGGAACTCCCAGGTCTGGCGAACGGAGGGCTTCACTTTGAGAACGGCGAACTCGCGGAAGAACATGGCGCCCTGAAGACCCGGCAGCCTGATTCCGTGTGCAAACTCCGAAGCGGCCGAATTCGTTCAGGTCTTTCGTGCGGCCCTGACAGGAACGTCAGGGGTACAGTGCGCGGCCATGCGCTACGTGCTCCGGCAGGACCTGCTGTCGTTCGGTGACGATTTCACGATCAAGGACGAGAACGGCAGGTCGTGTTTCACCGTCGATGGCAAGGCGTTCACGCTGCTGCGCGAGAAGCTGTCGTTTCATGACGCGGGCGGCAAGGAGCTCGCGTTCATTCGCGAGAAGCTCATCGCGCTCACGCCGAGCTACGAGATTCTTCGCGACGGCAAGACGGCCGCGGTGGTGAAGAAGGACCTGATCAACGTCTTTCGCTGCGGGTTCACGGTCGACGTTCCGGGGCCCGATGATCTCGAAGCGCAGGGCAACCTGCTCGACCGCGAGTACACGTTCACGCGCGGGAAGACGGTGGTGGCGACGGTGTCGAAGCGCTGGTTCGCCATCACCGACACGTACGGCGTCGAGATTGCGGACTCGGAAGACCCGGTGCTGATTCTCGCGAGCGCGGTCGTCATCGACATGATCTGCCACGCCGACGCGAAGAAGCAGAAGAAGCCCGCGTGAGCCGGCTCATCGGGCTCATCGACGCGAGCGATGCAGGTGGCGTCGACGGCGATGGAAAGTGGAAGCTGGTCTTTCACCTCGCGGCGTGGCGCGTTCCTGGTGAAGCCGTCGAGCGCGGAGAGCGGCGCTGCGAGCTGCCGGTGTCCGACGCTGCGCTGACGCGGTGGATGGTGCGGCTGCGGCCGTATCAGGTGGTGTCGCTCGACGTGGCGAAGGTTACGCGTGGCTGCACGGTGGTTCGCAAGATTCTGCGCGCGGGTGTGAGAGATGCCGAGCTCGAGCGGGTGGCGAGCGAGCTCCGTGCGCCGGTGAAGGTGAAGACGAAGCGCTTCGGCACGCTCGTGCTCGATCGTCGCTACGGCTGGTACGAGGGCAACGCGCGCTGGAGCGGGAAGAAGATCAAACTCACGCTCTCCACACATGGTGACGCACTCGCGACGGCGGAGAAGTTGTTCTCGGCCGAGAAGCGCTGGGCGAAGCAGGTCGGTGAGTTCACGGTCGGCAAGCTGCTCGCGCTGAAGAACGACGTGTGGCTGGGCGAAGGCGAGAGGGACGTGACGAAGCAACAGTTCCTCTCGCGGTTGAAGCTCCAGTCCATCGCCATCGACGAGGGCGGCCGATTCACGTTCTGGTTTGGTGATGGTGACCTGTTCTGGGGCCATGCCATCGAGGTGTACGGCTCCCTCGACGGCGGGCTCAAAGACGCGACGCTCGCTGGTTGATGACGCGCGACGGTGTCTTGTGCTCGTCGTCGGCGCGTGACCTGAGAGAATTCCGCGCGTGAAACACTCCATTCTCCTGTGCGTTCTCTCTGTCTCTTGCGCGACGGTGGGCAGCTCCGCGGGCGCATCTGTGGCACCAACCGCGCCGCCTGATGGAATGTGCCTGACCGGTCGCGATGGCCAAACCGTGTGCGGCTACAAATGCATGCTCGGCACCGATGGACGTGTTGGCTGTGCAGAGACGAAGGCCGGCCAGTGCTTCATGGGCAGTGATGGTCGGGTGGCGTGCGGGCTGTCGTGCGCGACGGGTTCCGACGGCATGACCGTGTGCACCGAAGTGCTGGGTCGAACGTGTTCGGCCGATGAGGGCTCGCACGCGCAGTGCCGGTAGATCGGCGTCCGAGGGCTCAGGGAAGCGAAGGGTGCTGGCGGGCGCTCGAAGCCTCGAGTGAGCGACGTGCGCGAAGAATGTGCACACGGCACGTTTCCGGGAGGTGTGAACCTGTGGTCGGCAAACTGACAACAGATTGACGTCAACTGGTGTACAGGTTTGCGACAACCTGTTTACACCACCCTGAGAGGGGACCGCCCTCCGCGGAGGTGATTGGAGTTGGGACGCGGCCGATTCCGTGTCGCCTCGTGTCTCGAGGCTTCGGAGCGGCACCCAGGCAACCCTCGCTCTCACAGAGCCGTTGTTCAGAGCGCTGGAACTGGCGAGACATCAGCGGGCGACCCACCAGGTGGCGGAGGCGGCTGCTGATACGCCGGCTGCTGATACGTCGGCGGAGGCGGCGGAGGCCCACCACTCATCGCCGGCGCAGGCGACCCATCGACGCCACACACGGCCATTCCATTTCCCGCGCTGCACAGCCACCGCTGCCCACACGCCGACACCGCGTACCCCTTCGCGCCAGGCGTCGGCGAGGCCACCTCATGCTCCACGTTCGCCTGCGGACACCCGCTGTTCTGAATCACCCAATCGCGCGCCAGCCGCCACTCGTCACCCGACAACCGCACCGTCGACGACGTGCGCGGCGTCTGCTCGACACACCGAAAATCGATGACGTGCTCGATGCTGGCCGTCGTCGTCGTGTTGTACCGGCTGTAGTTCGTCGTCATGCCGCGGTTCACGTCACGCTCGGCTGCAATCTCGTACGGCCCGCCGCAGTAGGTGAACATCTCGCGGTACGCGTCATCCCGTGACTTCGTGCCCTCGTAGTACCGAAGCGACCCGCCACGCTGCTCATTCGCGGGCGCGTACGCTCCACCGGTGCCGCGCCCTTCGATGGTCGACGACACACACGCGAGCAGGGCGATGCCGACGAGCGCGATGACGGTGTTCCACGTGCGGCGCGCTTCGAGGCTGGTCGGTTCGCCCATGGCAGGCGCGAGTTAGAACACCGTATTCCCGGCGCACAAGAGCGCGAACGGGTGACACACTGCCGCGCCATGGCGGGGACGCGTCGTCGGTGGCTCAAGTGGGTCGGTCTGGGACTGCTGGTGGTGACCGTCGGCATCGCGGGCCTCGTCGTTCGTGTGCTGTTGCTGCGCGCAGAACACCAGAAGCTGCGTGAGGCCGAGGTGGGTCGCGCACCCGTCGCCGCCCCGAAACGCTCGAAGGTGCCCGGCATCGAGCGATTGCCCGCCATCACCAACGCCACCCAGTGTCTTCGCGGCCAGGTGCTCGACCACGGCCGGCCCGTCGTCGGCATGCAGGTCTCGGTACCCGACGCGCTCCTCTCGGTCACCGGCCCGTGCGCCTGCCGCGCGTGTCAGTGCAGCGAAGGCCTCGACACGTTGCTCGCGAACCCGCGCGCCGGCCTCGTCGAAGCGGTGAAGAGCGTCACCACCACCGCCGGCGGTGCCTTCGAGCTCTGCGGCCTCGCTCCACAGGTCGAGTACGTCTGGGGCGAGCACCCCGATGGCCGCGTCGCCATCCCCTCGCCCGAGGTGGAGCAGCTCAAGCTCGGCGCCTCGGTGCCGCTCGACGTCATCACCGCGCACCCCATGAAGGGCCTCGTGCGCCTCGATGATGGAACGCCGCTCCCTGGAGCCCGCGTGCTCGCGTACTCCACGCCGGCGATCCTCTTTCGCGACGTGAAGACCGACGGCCGCGGCGCCTTCACCACCACGCTGCCCTTCGGCTCCGTCACCTTCATCGTCGCCGCGCCAGGCCGCGCGACAGTCACCCTGCGCCGTGAGGTCGAGCCCAACCAGCTCACGCTCCTCGAGGTGGCCGACCCCTTCACGCTCACCATTCGCGCGCGCTCGAGCGGCCAGAACGTCGAAGGCGCCGAGGTCACCCTCGGCAAAGAGCCCGCGCAGCTCACCAACGCGAGGGGCGAGGTCGTGCTCACGCCCGTGCTCGACGACGGAAACGCGCTCTCGGTGCGCGTCGTCAAAGGCGGCCTCATCGGCAGCGCGTCGGTTCGTCCGCAGGGAGGAAAGTCGCAGTCGCTCGACGTCGAGCTGAAGCCGGGCGTGCGGGTACGGGGCATCGTCGTCGACGAGAAGGGCGCGCCGCGCATCGGCCGCGTGCAGGGCTTCGGGCCACCGCTCTTCCACGACACCGACGCGCAGGGCCGCTTCGAGAGCGAGCTCGTCGAGCCCACCCGTGAAGACAGCCTCCGCGGCGTGGTGCCCGACTGCGACTCCGAGCGCGCGCAGTGGGTCGAGCTCGCGGGCGCCGACGTGAACGTGGTGGTGAAGGTGCGCTGCGAGCCCACGGTGACCGGCCTCGTGCTCGACGGCGAAGGGGCGCCCATCGCCAACGCCATGGTGTCGCTCCAGTCTGCGAAAGACGGAGAGACCGCCACCACCGACGCGACCGGCCGCTTCGTGCTGCACCAGCCTGCGGGCGAGTACCGCCTCAAGGTCTCTCACGAGCGCTACCGCGAAGCCGAGCAGCCGCTGACGGTGCCCGCGAAAGACGTCGTCGTCGTGCTCGACGCCGGCGGCAGCATCGCGGGCAAGGTGGTCGATGGCTCGGGGGCTCCGCTCGCGGGCGTCGAGGTCATGGCGATTCCCGGCATGCTCGAAGACATGTTGCGTGAGCTCGAAGGTGGCTCGCGCGGCAAGGCGACGAGCGATGGAGAAGGGCGCTTTCAAGTCACCGGCCTGCTCGCGGGCCGCTGGGTGCTCGTCGCGACGGGCGCGGGTCACCCCTCGACGCCAGCCGACCCCGTGCTGCTGCAGCCGGGCTCGCATCAAGAGGGCGTCATCATCACCATCGACGCGAAGGTCGACGTGAGCGGCACCGCGGTCGACGAGAAGCGCCAACCGAGTCCCGGCGTGCGCGTCTCGTGGGAGCCCGCCGACGAGAAGGCCGCCATCTCGTCGCTGCTCTTCGACGCCGTGCAGGGCCGCATGGGCGAGGCCGCGCGGTTCTTGCCGTCGAACGTCTTCACCGACGCCGACGGCCACTTCGAGCTGCGCGGCATTCCCGTCTCGTCGGTGCGGCTCACCGCCTCGGCCGAGGGCTTCGCGCGCGCCGAACGCAACGCCAGCCGCGGCGACAAGGTCGAGCTCACGCTCAAACGTGAAGGTGGGCGCATCACCGGCCGCGTGGTCGATGCCCGCGGGCAGGTCGTCACCTCGTTCTCTGCGAACGGCGCCGACTTCTCGTCACCCGATGGCCGCTTCGACGTGAAGGCGTACACCGAGAAAGACTCGGTGCGCGTGAAGGCGCGCGGCTTCGTGCCCACCACGAAGGACGTCACCATGGACGCTCCCGTGAAGGACGTGGGCGACGTGGTGATGGAGCAGGGCCTCTCGCTCGAGGCCGAAGCCACCGGTGATGACGGCAAGCCGCTCGAGGGCGTGCGCATCGCGGCCGTGCAGTCGGAGGCCGGCGACAGCTGCACCACCCGCGCCGCCGGCACCTGCAGGCTGTCTCCCTTTCGCGACGAAGAGGTCGTCGTGAAGGCGCACAAGGCAGGCTTCGTGCCCGTCGAAACGAAGGTGGCGAAGGGCGCGCTCGGCGCCGGTGTGAAGCTGAAGCTCTCGGCCGCAGGCGGGCGCGTTCAAGGGCAGGTCTTCGGCGGCAAGGGCCGGCCCGCGGGCGCGCGCAGCATCTCGCTCTCGAGCGACACCGCCTTCGAGTCGGTGCTGTCTGACGCGCAGGGCAGGTTCGAGGCCTCGGGGCTTCCCGAAGGCGCGTACTGCGCGTCGGTCGAGCTCTCGGGCATGTTGGGCACCGACTGGGCCGTGCCGGTGCAGGTGACGACGACGCCGTCGCCCCTCGTGCTGGGCCCCGTCGAGACCGGCGCCACGCTCGAGTTCAGCTCGAAGCTGCCTGGCCGCATCGTCATGCTCGGCGGCGCGCAGGGGCCGTTGCCCGCGGGTGACGTCGGCGCGCACTCGGCGTCGTCGTTCTGCGCGAAGCTCAAGGTGCCCGTCGTCACCGTCGTCAACACCGGCTCGGTGCGCTTCGAGGGCCTGCCTCCGGGCAAGTGGTCGCTGTACGTGGTGCAGCTGCTCGACTCCGACGAGAACCAGCCCGTCAGCCCGAAGGTGCTCGAGGTGCTGCCCGGCGAGACGAAGAAGGTGCAGTAGCCGTCACCCGACGAGCGCGAACGCCGAGGTCGTCACGACGACGAGCCCGACCGAGTGCACCACCAGCAGCCGTGGCAGCGACGTGCCGACGCGTGAGGCCACCAGCGTCGTCACCAGCGCGTCGACGAGGCCCGCGCCGATGGCGATCAGACCGAACAGCATTGGCACCTGCGGGAGCCCGCCGCGGGCGGTCGCGAACAGCCACACGCCCAGGGCCATCATCGGGCCGGCCGTGATGGCGACCAGCGCCGCGTGCCAGCCCCAGCGAATTCGTGTCGAGGTCACCGCCTTCGAACCAACGCGCGCTGCGGCTATTCCAGCGACGTTTCTCGCGCGCCGAGAACGCCCCTGGAGTGTCCACGCTCGTCCGCTCGCGGAGATGTGACGCCTTCGCCGACCCGTCACAACCGCGCGAGCCCTCGATTGATCCACCACTGGCACGTGCGCTGCTCTGCCTGCTCAGCGTCGGCAATGACGCCGGCGAGCAGAAGGGAGCAGCACCATGAGTGGAAAGCGGTACCAGGTGTTCAGCATCAGAGAGACGAAGCAGGGCGACGGCAAGGTCACGTCGACGTGGGTGCGCGCTGGCTCGGCGTGGGTGAACCGCGACGGCAGCTTCAACGTGTACCTCGACGTGTTGCCGCTCGACGGAAAGCTGCACGTGCGTGAGGCCATCGACAAACGTGACGCCGAGGCGCGCCCGTCGTCGGAGCAGGCGGCCGAACCCGTCGCCGCGTGAACGCAGCACCACAACTCCATGCAGTGCAGTCGCAGCACCGAAGACGAAGCGCAGTTCAACCCAACGCAGTTCAACTCACACAACGCAGCACAGACGGAGAAGACGACATGAAGACGGCAACGAAGGTGGTGGCGGTGGTGGCGGTGGCGTTCCTGGCCATGTCTGGCGAAGCACTCGCCGCCAAGAAGCAGTCGAAGACGAAGCTCCAGGTGTCGGGGCAGTTGAACCTCAACACGGCCACGCAGGCGCAGCTCGACCAGCTGCCCGGCGTCGGAGAGAAGGCCGCCAAGCGCATCATCGAGCACCGCACCAAGACGCCCTTCGCGAAGACCGAAGAGCTGATGAAGGTGAAGGGCTTCGGGAAGAAGAAGTTCGAGAAGCTGAAGGCGAACCTCACGGTCTCGGGCCCGACGACGCTCAGCGTGAAGCGCGTCTCGGCGAGCGGCGCTGAGCTGCCCGCGGCGGCTGGTCTGCCCTCGGGCGCGCAGGAAGCCCAGGGTCGCGCCCCGCCCGCGCGTCGCTGAACGACAGCTCAAGACAGGCATGGCGGCCGGAGCGGGAGGACCTGCTCCGGCCGTCGTGTTTTCCGACGCTCAGCGTGTTCGTGCGAGCTCGAGCTGCCACGCGAGGAACGCGCGAATGTCTTTTCCCGCCGCCGCGAGCTGCTGCGGAATGAAGGACGCCTTCGTGAGCCCGGGCAGCGTGTTGATCTCGAGGAACACGGGCCCAGACTCCGTGAGAATCATGTCGGTGCGGGAGTAGCCGCGGCAGCCGACGGTGGTGTGCGCGAGCAGGCCGAGCGCTTGCGCCACCTGCCGCTCCTGGTCGGTGATGGGCGCGGGCGTCAGCTCTTCGGTGCCCTTGCCCAGGTACTTGCCCGCGTAGTCGAAGGCGCCGCCGGGAATGAGCCGCACCTCGGACACCGGGAGCGCGACGGGTCCACCCGCTTCATCCACCACGCCCACCGTCAGCTCACGGCCGGTGATGAACGCCTCGGCGAGGTAGCGCAGCTTCGAGGCCGACACCTGCTTCGCCGCCTCGCCGACGAGCTCCTTCGAGGTGAGATGAAACAGGCCGACGCTCGAGCCATCGGCGACCGGCTTGAGCACCCAGCGCGGCGCTTCGTCGAACAGCGCGCGCAGCTTCTGCTCGAGCGCGCCGGCCTCCATCGGCTCGAGCACGTGCGCCGGCGCCAGCTTCGCGCCCTTCGCGCCGACCAGCGTCTTCGTCACCGCCTTGTCGAACGCCCGCGCGCTCGCCGCCGAGCCCGAGCCCGTGAACGCGACGCCGTGCTGCTCGAAGCGCGCCTGCAGCGTGCCGTTCTCGCCTTCACCACCATGCAGCGCGAGCAGGAACGTCTTGCCCTTCGTCGCCAGGTCGCTCAACGCCGCGTCGATGGAGGGGAACGCCGCCGGCGACTTCGCGAAGAACTCGTTCTCGAACGGCTTGGCGTGCGCCGACAGCTCCTCGCGCGAGACGACGTGCACCGCGCCTGACTTCGAGAGAAACCAGCACGTGGCGTCGGGCAGCAGCGAGGCGACGTTCTGGGCTGAGGCAACCGAGACGAGGCGCTCCGAAGAGCTGCCACCAAAGAGAATGACGACGTCCATGTGGGGCTCGTATCGCACCGCGCAACCCCTTTGAATCCCGACAAAAGACCCGAGCCGACGATTTCGCGGAAGGGTGGCGCGACGTCGCGGCATTCAGCACGTGCGCCCGTGGTGTGTCGTCATGGTGCTGTGGCCGCTCCTCTCGTGGGGGCAGGACTTCGACACGGCGAC
>JAEUJR010000736.1 GCA_016793585.1 Archangium sp. | reverse complement strand
GCGGGCACGGCACCATGTGGGACCTGCCGGCGAGCCCTGACGTCGCCGCGGCGCTGTCGAGCGCGTGGCAGCAGGGCACGGTGGTCGCTGCGGTGTGCCACGGCCCGGCCGCGCTCGTGAACGTGAAGGACGCGAAGGGCCAGCCCATCGTGAAGGGCCGGCGCTTCACCGCGTTCACCAACGAAGAGGAAGCCGCGGTGGGGCTCACGAAGGTGGTGCCGTTCCTGCTCGAGAGCCGGCTGGTCGAGCTGGGCGGCCGCTTCGAGCGCGCTCCGAGGTGGCAGCCGCACGCGGTGCGCGACGGCAAGCTGGTGACGGGCCAGAACCCCGCGTCGTCGAGGGCCGTGGCCGAGCAGGTGCTGACCGCGCTTCGCGAGCGGTGACGGCTGCGCCCCGTGGAGGAGTCGAACCTCCGCAGTGCCGTGGTTCGCGACCACGGTGCCGGAATCCACCGGACGGGGCAGTGATGACGGGAGTGGACCGATCGGGAATCGAACCCGATGACCGGAGGTGCAAGCCCCAGCGCTGCTCCAGCAGTCAGCCCGGTGGGTGGTGAGGTGAGAAGGCTGCGCTCACGCCGCGCGCACCACCGCCGCGGCATCAGCACGACGGTGGTGGGTGGCGGAGCGCATGGCCCCGAAGACGGCGCCCCGATTTCCTCCCTGACGAGGCAGTGCGTCGCCGAACGAGCGGGGCGGGGCGAGCTTCGCTGCGCTAGGTGGCGGCGATGGCCGCAGGCGAGAAGAAGCTGACGACGAGAGCGCTGCTCAACCAGCTCCCGCGCGCGCTGTCGCTGGTCTGGCAGGCCGACCGCACCAACGCGCTGGCGCAGGCCGCGTTGACGCTCGTGCAGGCGCTGCTGCCAGCGGCGATGGCGTGGGTCGGCAAGCTGATCATCGACGCGGTGGTGAAGGCGGCGCAGTCGCCCTCGGAAGAGACCCGCCAGCTGGTGATGCGTTACGTGGCGTGGGAGCTGGGCCTCGCCCTCGCGGTGCTGCTGACGACGCGGCTGATGGCGTTGTCGCGAGAGTTGCTTCGCGCACGGCTCGGCAACCTGCTCAACGAGCGGCTGCTCGAGAAGGCGCTCACGCTCGAGCTGCGGCACTTCGAAGATTCGAACACCTACGACGTGATGCAGAACGCGCGGCGCGAGTCGGCGTCGCGCCCGTTGTCGCTCGCGATGGCGGCGGTCACGGTGGTGCGGCAGCTCATCACGCTCTCGACCTTCGCCGTGTTGCTCTGGCACATCAGCTGGTGGAGCACGCTGCTGCTGCTCGCCGCGGCGCTGCCGGCGTTCTTCGCCGAGACGAAGCTGTCGGGAGAGGCCTTCAAGCTGTACTCGTGGCGCGCGCCCGAGGGCCGAAAGTTGAACTACCTCGAGTGGATTCTGACCCGCGACTCGACGGTGAAAGAGGTGAAGCTGTTCGGCCTGGGCCCGCTCGTGCTCGGCCGCTACCGCAGCCTGTTCGCGAAGTTCCTCGCCGAAGACCGGCGGCTGGCCAACAAGCGGCTCGTGTACGGCGCCCTGCTCGGCGCGTTGTCGCTGGCGGCCTTCTACGTGTGCTTCGTCGTCGTCGCGGGTCGCGCGGCGCAGGGGCTCGTCACGGTGGGCGACCTCACACTGTCGATCGCGGTGTTCCGTCAGGGGCAGGGCGCGTTCGAAGGCGTGTTGAGCGCCATCGCCGGTATGTACGAAGACGCGCTGTTCCTCTCGAACCTCGACGCGTTCTTCGCGTTGCCGACGACGGCCGAGAGGCCGCGTGGGGTGCCGGTGCCGCTGCCGGCGGGGCCCATGGCGCTCGAGCTCGACCACGTCTCGTTCCGCTACCCCGGCAAGTCAGAGCTCGCGCTCGACGACATCACGCTGCGCCTCGCGCCGGGCGAGAAGCTCGCGCTGGTGGGTGAGAACGGCGCCGGCAAGTCGACGCTCATCAAGCTGCTGCTGCGCCTGTACGAGCCGACCTCGGGCTCCATTCGGCTCGGTGGGGTCGACCTGCGCGACCTCGACGTGAACGAGCTGCGCGCGCGCATCGGCGCCGTGTTCCAGGACTTCGTTCGGTATCAATTCACCGCGGCCGAGAACGTGGGCCTCGGCGAGCCGGCGCACCTCGAAGACCGGCCGGCCATCGAGCGCGCCGCCGAGGCGGGCGGCGCGAAGGCCGTCATCGAGTCGTTGCCGAAGCAGTACGACACGACGCTGGGAGGCTGGTTCGAGAAGGGCCACGAGCTGTCGGGTGGCCAGTGGCAGAAGCTGGCCGTGTCGCGGGCCTTCATGCGCGAGACCGCGTCGCTGCTCGTGCTCGACGAGCCGACGGCCGCCATCGACGCCGAGGCCGAGGTCGCGCTGTTCGAACGGTTTCGTGCGTTGGCGGCGTCACGCTCGGCCATCATCATCAGCCACCGCTTCTCGACGGTGCGCATGGCCGACCGCATCGCCGTGCTCGAGGGCGGAAAGCTGCGCGAGCTCGGCAGCCACGAGGCGTTGCTCGAAGCGAACGGGCGGTACGCCCACCTGTTCAAGCTGCAGGCGCGCGCGTACCAGTGACGACTCAGCCGGTGATGCCATGCAGCATGCGGCTCAGCTCTTCTGCGCTGGCCGGCTTTGGGAGCACGCCTTCGACCAACGACCGGTCTTCGGCCGTCACCTCACTGCCGGTGTGAAACAGAATGGGAATGCCTGCGCGGGCGGCGCGCAGCCTCGGCACCAGCTCGGGCCCGCTGCCATCGGGCATGGCGCAGTCGAGCAGCACCACGTCGACCGGGCCAGCGCCCAGGGCCTCGAGGGCTTCTTCTCCGGTCGCTGCGCCCACCACCGAGAAGCCGTCTCGCTCGAGCACCCGCTTGAGGCAGCGCCGAATCGAAGCTTCGTCGTCGACGACCAACACGGTGCGTGTCCCCGAACTCACGCCGCACACGCTACGCCCCCGGTGTTGAGGTTTGGTGGACCGTGTCGCTGGAAAAGAACAACGGCGCTGTGCGTCGGGGGAGCACACAGCGCCGTTGGAGCTTCGGCTGTTCGAGCCCGAAGCATCACCTCGTCTTTGCAACGCACAGTGGATACGAAGCAGGCCCTTCCGGCGCAATGCGATTTGCTCAACGTTTGTTGAAGCTTTCCCACAACCAATGGTCACCTCGCTCCTCGTTCCACTCCTGTTGCTGGGCCGGCTCGACAGCCCCGTCACCGACCAGGCCGAAGCGCTGGCGAAGGTCGCGCTGAGCCGGGCCAACGAGCCGCGGGGAGCCGCCGCCCTCATTCGCCTGCATGGCCTCATCGACGAGGTCGACGACCTCAACCTGCTGGCCGAGCCGTACTTCACCATCGCGGCGCGGCGCTCGACCGACCCGAACGTTCGAGCGCTGGCGCGCGAGCTGCTCATCGACGTCGAGCGGGCGCGAGGCCGCACGGTGCGCGCCCAGGACATCATGCGCGACCTGGGCTTCGTGCAGGACTGGTACGTCGTCGGCGGCTTCGACAACGAAGGCAAAGGCGGCTGCGACACCGACTTCGGCCCCGAGGCAGCCCCCGACCTGAAGACGAGCTACCCGTCGAAGGGGCACGAGGTGGGCTGGCGAAAGCCCGCCGCGAAGAGCCCCGATGGGTCGGTCGATCTCTCCGTTCCACTCCGCCCGTCGACCGAAGCCGTCGGCTACGCGCTCACGTGGCTGCAGGCGTCGGCCGAGACGAAGGCGCAGCTCTCGCTCGGCACGTCGGGTGGCTTTCGCCTCTTCGTGAACGGCGTGAAGGTGGCGGCGAGCGACCGGTACAACCAGCCGCGGCCTGATCAGCACCGCCTCGAGGTGAAGCTGCGCAAGGGCTTCAACCGCGTCTTGCTGAAGGTCTGCCAGGAGAAGGGCCCGTTCGGGTTCGCGTTTCGGGCCGAGAAGCCAGAGGGCACGCCCGGCTCGTTCTCGGTGACGTTGGCCGACGCGGTGCCGCCGCTCGAGAAGGGCAGTGCGCCGTCTGTGCAGAAGCTGCCGTCGCTCAGTGAGGCGGTGCTCGCGCGGCTGGCGGCGTCGCCCGACGACGCCGAGCTGCGCCTCGACGCCGCCGTTATTCTCAACTGGACGCGCGCCTTCGAAGAGAAGGACCGCACGCCGATGCTCGAGGCCGCAAGGGCCGCCGAGGCGAAGCCGCAGGACCCGATGGTGCAGCTCGTCGCCGCGCAGCTTCAGGTCGACGAGCCCAACCTGCGCCGCAAGTTCCTCGAGCGGGCGCTCGCAGCCGACCCGAAGAACGCGCTCGTTCGACTCTCGCTCGCGCAGCATGAGCTGAACCTCGAGCACCCGGCCCGCGCGCTCGAGCTCTCCGACGCGCTGGTGGTCGAGAAGCCCGACTTCGCCGCGGCCTGGCTCGTGAAGTCACGCGCGCTCGAAGCGCTGGGTGAACGCGTCGCCTCTTCGCGCACGGTGGAGCAGGCCTTCACACGGCTGCATCTCGTGCCCACCGTCGCGCGTGAAGCCGTCGGAGCCTCTCGTCGTGCCGACCGCATCGAAGAGGCGATGGCGCGGGCCCGCATGGCGCTCTCGTTGCGCTTCGACGACACGGCGACGCGGCGTTCGCTCGCCTCGATGCTTGCCGACCTCGGCCGCGTCGACGAGGCGATCGATCAGTACAAGAAGGTGCTCTCGCTCGACCCGCTCGACCTCGGCACCTGGCTGCGGCTCGCCGAGCTGCAGGGCGCGAACGGCAAACCAGCCGACGCGCGCGCCTCGTTCGACCAGGCGAAGGCGTTGTCTCCCGAAGAGCACGACGTGCACGAGCGAGAGGGCAGGGCGCTGCTCCACCTCGGCGACAAAGACGCGGCGCTGGCGGCCTTCAACACCTCGCTCAAGCTGCGCCCGCAGAACCCGGCGCTCAAAGAGCTGGTGCGAACGCTGCGCGGTGACGAGCTCGACGGCTCCACCCCGCACGCCATCGCCGCCGGCCCGCTGCTCGAGTCGGTCAACGCGACGAAAGACGAAGACGCGGTCACCATCGTCGACGTCACCGCGGTGAAGGTGCAGACGAGCGGGCTGTCGTCGCGCTTCCAGCAGCTGGTGGTGAAGGTGTTCAACCAGCGCGGCGTCGACGCGTTTCGCCAGCTGCCCATCACGTACTCGCCCGACCGACAGGAAGTTCGCGTGCTCAAGGCGCGCATCACGAAGCCCGACGGCAGCATCGTCGACTCCTTCGGCGACGGAGAGCGCAACATCAACGAGCCGTGGACGGGCATGTATTACGACGCGCGCGCGCGGGTGCTGACGTTCCCCGCGCTGGCGGCGGGCGACGTGCTCGAGGTGCAGTGGCGTCTCGACGACACCTCGCTCGAGAACCTGCTCTCGGACTACTGGGGCGACGTCGACGCGGTGCAGTCGACGATGCCCAAGAAGCGCTACCGCTTCATCGTCGACATGCCGGCATCACGGCCGCTCGCGTGGAACGCCTCGACGTTGCCGGCGTGGGTGAAGACGAGCCACGAGACGAAGGGCGATCGCACCGTGTACCGGTTCGAGGCCGACGACGTGAAGAAGATCATTCCCGAGCCGCAGATGCCGGGCTGGGCCGAGATCGCCACGCCGCTCCATCTGTCGACGTACCAGAGCTGGGACGCAGTCGGCCGCTACTGGTGGGGCCTCGTGCGAGACCAGCTCACGACGAACGACGAGCTGCAGAAGACCGTCGACACCGTCCTCAAGGGCATCGACCGCAAGAAGACCGCCGACGTGGTGGGCGCCATCTATGGCTTCGTGGTGACGAACACGCGCTACGTGGCGCTCGAGTTCGGCATTCACGGGTACAAGCCGTACCGCGTCGACCGCGTGCTCGCGCGCCGCTTCGGTGACTGCAAGGACAAGGCGTCGCTCATCGTCGCGATGCTCAAGCTCGCTGGTGTCGACGCGCGGCTGGTGCTGCTGCGCATGCGCAACCTCGGCACGCTGCCGCCC
>JAEUJR010000580.1 GCA_016793585.1 Archangium sp. | reverse complement strand
CAGGTGATCACCAGCGCGTCTTCGATGAACGCGAAGTTCGGGTAAGCCGCCTCGCAGAGCACGTCGACGTCGAGCGCCACGGGAGGCGTCGTGAAGCCTGGCCGGGGCGGGCCTCCGAAGTCGGCGAAGGCGACGCCGCTGGTGAGCGGAGCGACCGCCAGGCGCACGTCGCCGTTCAGGGAGTACGCGAACAAGAGCTGCCCACCACGCACGCCGAACGCCCAGCCCGTGACGTTCGCGTTCACCAATGTCGTCGGCGTCGGAAAGTCGTCGACGCGCACGACCTGAAGCTGTGGTGCGGTCGAGCGCTCCACCACGACGTAGGGCAGGTCGGGCCCGCAGCCAGCGCAGTTCGGAGGCGCCGACTCGGCAGCCGCCGCGCGTACGACGTTCGTCACGGCCACCGTCTTCGACGACCAGGTCGCGCCCGAGCGCTCGAAGACCGTGAGCGACTTCGTCGGGCCGCTGATCAAGGTGATGAAGTTGGGTGAGCCCGCCGCGGTGGCGACGTCGACCATCGTCGCCGAGAGCTGCGAGTTCCCGACGAACGTACCGGACGCCGTGTCCCACGTCTCGAGCACCGCGATGCCGCCGTCGACCTTCACCTGCGCCCACGCGTCTTTCAGCTGAAACGGAGCGCCCGTCAGCCGCGTCGGGGCCTGCCACACCCCGGCGCGATCTCGCTGCGTGACGAGCTCGCTGCCCACGCCGCCATCGCCCTCCAGCGTCACGAAGAGCGAACCGCCCGCGAAGAACGCGCGATGACCCGCGGGCGCGGCGAGGTCGGCCGTGAGCTGTGGCATCGCCTGCGACTGGAAGTTCAGCGCGCACGCAGGGCCGCAACCGGCGTCGGGCACGAGCGGGTCGAGCTCGAGTGAATGGAGCAGGTTCGTGCCTTCGCGGGCGACCAGCTCGAACGCCTGCACCGCGGGCAGCGGCGGGCTCCAACGGGCGAGCTCGTCTTTCGGGAACGGCCCCATCGTCGCGATGACGGGGCGCGGGTCGGCGAAGTCTGCGGTCGAGACCCACGGCCCCACCCACTCCGTGTCGACCAGCAGCGAGGCGGGCCCCGAGAGCTGCAACACCGCTGACGTGTTCTGCGGCGAGGCCTTGTCGCTCACGGTCGACGTGAACGGACCACACACGGCGCCCGGCGTGAGGCGGCTGCGCGGCGCGAGAATCGCATTGCTGCCCCAGGCCTCGAGACGCGGCGGGTACGAGACGACGGTGGTGCAGCCACCGGGAATGTTGGGCGCGCTATCGATGGGCTCCGAGAAGCGCGCCACCCAGCCGAACGGGCTCATGCGGCCGTTCTGGAGGCTCGTCGAGATCAGCTCGGGCGCGGCGGTGTCGCGCATGGTGATGCTGACGCTGGTGGTGAGCATCGTGGGGCTCAGCGGCGGCATGCCGAGCGCGGTCATCGAGCAGACGAACGCGCGCGTCGGGCCGGCGATGACGGGCGCGACGAACTGAGGCGACAGCGTGTTCGCGTTGATGAGCGGCAGCGGCGGGTTGCAGTTCCACGAGAGCATCGGTGTCGCGGTCGCGGGCGTGACGCTCCCCACGAGCGTGACCAACGGTGGAGGGTTCGGCACGACGATGGCCATCGAGGTGCCCGCGTCGATGCTCCAGTTGTTCGGGTTGCCGCCGCGCACGATGAAGGTTCGGCTGAAGGGCGCAGAGACCGCGCCGATGCTGTTCGTCACGCGCAGGTCGATGGTGCCGAGTTCGTCGGGCGCCATGAACGTCACTGGTGAGAACGTGACGTACGCAGTCGGGCCTCCATCGGCGACGACGGACGAGACTGAGCCCGAGCTCGTCCACTCGTAGCGCAGCGCGAGGCCGCCATCGTCGACGGACTGACTCTGGAAGGTGACGGTCTGACCGCCGAAGTAGAGGCCGCCGTCTGGGGTGAAGCGCGCGAGCGGCGTCGTGCCCACGGCCACCCGGGCGATGGCCGAGTTGGTGCTCGAGCGCCCGAAGCGGTCGGTCACCACGAGCGAGAACTCGAACACGTTCACCGTCGTCGGCGTCGTGAAGCGCGGGCTGTGCGCGGTGACGGTGTTGTTGTCGCTGAGCGTGACAGTGGGCGAGCCTGGCAGCTGGGTCCACGAGTAGGTCAGCGGCATCT
>JAEUJR010000559.1 GCA_016793585.1 Archangium sp. | reverse complement strand
CGCCCCCGACGAATTTACGGGCAAACGCTACGGGAAGTACGAGGTGCTCTGCCGCCTGGCCGTTGGCGGAATGGCAGAGATCTTCCTCGGCTTTGCCCGATCGGGGCCGTTCGTCAATCGACCGGTGGTGCTCAAGAACATTCTGCCCGAGCAGCGTGAAGACCCCGTCGCGCTGCAGATGCTGCTCGACGAGGCGCGCGTCACGGCCACGCTCTCGCACGCGAACGTCGCGCAGGTCGTCGATCTCGAGCGCGCCGGCGAAGACGTGCTGATGGTGATCGAGTTCATTCAGGGCGCGAACGTCGAAGAGGTCGTCGAGGCGTGGACGAAGGTCGGCGAGCCGGTGCCGCTCGGGTACGCGCTCGCGACGATTCGAGAAGCCGCCCAGGGGCTCGCCCACGCCCACCTGCACAAGGACGCGCGAGGCCAGGCGCAGCCGATCGTTCATCGCGACGTCACGCCCCGCAACATCATGACGGGCTTCGACGGCGCCACGAAGATGCTCGACTTCGGCATCGCCCGCGCGATGGGAGCGCAGCGGCGCACGGTGGCGGGCATGGTGCGAGGCACCACCGCGTACATGTCGCCCGAGCAGGCCGTGGGCAAAGATCTCGACCCGCGCAGCGATCTCTTCTCGCTCGGCGTCATCTTTCACGAGCTGCTCACCGGCCAGCGGCTCTTCTTCCGCGGCAACCCCGGCGCCGAGATGGCGGCCGTGTACGAGTCCGAGATTCCCCTGCCGTCGAAGGTGAACCGGCGGGTGCCGAAGCCCGTCGACGCGGTGGTGATGCGGCTGCTCGAGCGCAACCGCGACAAGCGCTACCAGACGGCCGTCGATCTCATTCGTGATCTCGCCCTCGCCGCGGGCTCGACGTCGTGGGCGAAGGAGCGCTGCGCCGAGATGGTGCGCGATCGGTTCGCCGATCGATTGCGCGAGATGAACAAGCTGCTCGAGCGCGTGCCGCGTGACACCAGCGCGGGCTCGACCGATCAGCACGCCAGCCTGCAGGACTCGAACAACGGCGAAGGCCGCACGGTGATGGTGCAGCGGCCGACGGCGCCGCCCTCAGCGCCGCCGCTGTCGTTCGACGCACCCAACAAGACGATGATCGAATCGGGGCCCGCCGTCGCCGAGCTACGCGATCGGGCTCGCAAGGTGATGGCCGAGCGGCAGAAGCAGGAGCAGGCCGAGCCCACGGGCGAGTCGCCCGAGATCGTCGATCGCGTGCCGCCGATGCCCATCGAGCCACGGGCCTCGCGCATGAGCCTGCAGCCCGTCGGGTCGAAGCAGGGCACTCCAAACCCCCAGCCCGCGAAGCCGACGACGCCCCAGCAGCCCCAGCCTGCCCGCCCCTCGACGCCGCCGCCTCAGCCCGCGCGGCAGGGCACGCCTCCGCCGCAGCCCAACTTGAGCGAAGAGTCGTTGTTCGGCGACCTCGACGAGAAGCAGGATCGGACCAAGGTGCTGCAGGGGCCGCGCATGTCGATGCGGCAGCTGCAGAACGTACCGACCGACCCCTCGCGAAACGCCGCCCGCCGCAACGAATCGTCGAGCATGCCGATCGTGATCGCCGCGTTGCTCGCGCTGGTGCTGGGCGCCGGCGGCGGCGTCTTCTTCTACGCGCGCATGTCGGGGCAGCAGCAGCAACAGCCCGGTGGCCTGGGCCGGTTCTCGCTCAAGACCGATCGACCGGTGTCGGTGGTGATGATGGGGCAAGCGCTCGGAGAGACGCCCCTCGAGTCGTGGGTGCCTTCGGGCAGTCACCAGGTCGTGCTCAAGGAAGCTGACGGCACCTCGCGCGCGCTCACGCTCGTGATCGAGTCGGGCAAGCCCAACACGCTCGACGTCAAACTCGACGAGCTGCCCAAGCTCCCTTGAGGGCGATGTCCCAACCTCGGCGGTACGGGTGTCCAACGGTGCGAACGGAGTGACACGTGCGACACGCTGTGCTGCTGGTTCTTTTCTTCGGGTGTAGCAACTTGCCCATGACCAGCCCTGACGGAGGTGCTGCCGCAGTGGCGGATCAGCGGGTGGCGGATCAGCGGGTGGCGGATCAGCGGGTGGGGCGGCTGCTGGCGGCACCACCGGAGGCGGCCTGGTCGGCGGCGGCACTGTCAGCTGCTCGCAAGTGAACGAGGCCGCGGTCACCTTCGATGTCGCGATCGACGGTGGCGCCATTCCCAGGTTTGGTCTGGAGCCCGACGCGGGGCTCTTCATCGAGACTTCGACCATCGTCACTCGTGTCGCTGCTGACGGCGGCGTGCAGTTCATCGAATTGGCCGGCCCCTCGGGGCCGTTCCTCGTGACGCTCGGGACTCCGCAGCTGCCGGCGGCCTTCGTCACGCCCGGCGAGCACCTTGGGCTGCGGCTCGCAGTGCGCGCTCACCCGGCGCTGAGCGGAGCCACCACGAACATCGGCTTGAGTCTGCGGCGAGGCTCCGAGGTGATCGGCTTCGCGTTCACTGGCCAACAGCTGCTGTCTCCGATCGCAACGCCCGACTTTTCACCCGAGCGCATCGCCATCACGCCGGGTGCGGTCGAGTGCGAGACGCCGGTGCAGATTGCGTGTGGTCGACGCCTCTACCTGGCCGACGTCTCGCTCGACGGCGGCACCACCGTCACTCTCTCGACGGGGCTGACGCGCGCCGTGGGGCCGTTCGACGTGACGATCGAGTCCTTCGAAGGCGCGACCAGCAACGGTTCGTGCGATGGGCCCGGGCGCACCGAGCTCGCGGGCGTTCGCGTTCGCTGACGAGCGCAGTGTTCCCCTGACGCGGTTTCGAATAAGTCCGCGCGCATGATCCACGCGCTCTCGCTGTCGTTCGCCCTGGTGGCCGGCAACATGCCACCGCCGCCCCGTCCCAAGCCGCCACCGCCTGTCGCTGCAGCCCCAGACAACCGAATCGTCGACGAGAAGAAGGCTGCCGAGGCGAAGGCGTTCGGCGTCGCGCTGAACTCCGATCTCAAGAAGCTCTGGGTGCGCAGCTCGACCGCGGAGTGGATCAAGGGCACGTACATCACCGACGACACCGAGCGGAACGCGGCGGCGATGAACGAAGACACGATGGCGTTCACCACCCAGGCCATCAAGCAGTCGCTGGCGTGGAAGAACGTGAAGCTCGACCCCGAGACCGATCGCTACCTCTACCTGCTGCGCGTCTCGCAGGCCCTGCCGGCGCCGTCAGACGCCAAGAAGCGCGCCGAGCTCGCCTCGACCGCCGCCAAGCTCGAGGGCATGTACGGCAAGGGCAAGTGGTGCGGTGAGGGCTACACGCCCGGCAAAGACCCCGAGGCCGACAAGAAGAAGTGCAGAGATCTGGGCGACCTCTCGAAGGTGCTCTCGGCCGTCGCCGACAAGAAGGCGCCGTCGTACGACGAGCAGCTCGAGGCGTGGCGTGGCTGGCACGAGACGTCGAAAGACATGCGCCCGCACTACGCGCGGCTGGTCGAACTCTCGAACGAAGGCGCGAAGGAGATCGCCGCGAAGGATCTCGGCGAGCTCTGGCGCAGCGCGTACGACATGAGCCCCGCCGAGTTCGAGGCCGAGACCGACCGCCTGTGGACGCAGGTGAAGCCGCTCTACGATCAACTGCACTGCTACGTGCGCGGCAAGCTCTCGGCGAAGTACGGCGCCGACAAGGTGCCGGCGACGGGCCCGATTCCGGCGCATCTGCTCGGCAACATGTGGGCGCAGGAGTGGTCGAACACGTACCCCATGGTCGAGCCCTACGCCGGCCAGCCCAGCCTCGACGTCACCGCGGGGCTGCAGAAGCTCGCCAAGGCGAAGAAGCTCGACGAGCGCGGTCTCGTGCGCATCGGCGAGAAGTTCTTCACCTCGATCGGCTTCGACCCGCTGCCTGCGACCTTCTGGGAGCGCAGCCAGTTCACCAAGCCCAAAGACCGTGAGGTCGTCTGTCACGCCAGCGCGTGGGACGTGACGTACTCGAACGATCTGCGCATCAAGATGTGCATCAAGCTCGACGAGGAAGATCTCATCACCGTTCACCACGAGCTCGGCCACGACTACTACTTCATGCAGTACTACGAGAAGCCGGTGCTCTTTCAGCAGGGCGCCAACGACGGCTTCCACGAGGCCATCGGCGACGCGCTCACGCTGTCGATCACGCCGCAGTACCTCAAAGAGCTCGGCCTCATCACCACGCTCCCGAAGGACGACAAGGGCCTCATCAACGTGCAGATGAAAGACGCGCTCGAGAAGATCGCGTT
>JAEUJR010000558.1 GCA_016793585.1 Archangium sp. | reverse complement strand
CATCTCCATGTCTTCGAGCATGCGGCCGAAGCGCATCAACTTGAGGCGGAACGTCTTCAGGTTCGCGCGGCTGGTGTCGATCTTCTTCACGTCGTGGCCTTCGCGCTGCTCGAGCTCCTTGTGCTTCTGATCGGCGAGGGCGAGCGAGTTCTTCTGGTAGCGGTAGGCGGCCTTCTGTGACGAGAGCGACTTGCGAAGCTCGCGGCTGCGCGACTCGACGCCCGCGACGGCATGGCGCCACTTGCGGGTGATCGCCTGCTGCTCGTCACGCTCGGCGGCCTGCTGATCGAGGAAGTCCTGGTACGCGGCGTCTTCCTCGTTCATCTCGCCCTCGAGCGCCGCGATCTCTTCGCGAACGGCGAGCAGCACGTCTTCACACTCGAAAACCGCCTGCATCGCCTTGGGCAGGTTCTTCTTCTCTGCCAGGTGCTCGCGCGCGAGATCGCCGAGCATGAAGATGAGGTCGTTGTAGGACTCCTTCGCCATCGGCCGGAGTGTCGGGTCTCACCGCCGCGTCGGCAAGGGTTTCGATCAGGCGCCGAGGCGCAGGCCCACCGAGAAGAGCACGAGGAGGACGAGGAGGAGCCGGGTCGTGCCCCAGGCCCGTGGCCGACGGGCAATGATTCGTCCCAGCGGCAGCCCGATGAGGGCCGAGATCAGCATCACCACCACCGCCCCGAGCAGCCAGCCGAGCGCTTCCTGCCGAATGAGGAGCGTCGAGCGAAGGCCGAGTCCCACGCCCGCCAGGAGACACGCCCCTTCGGGCACGACGGGCGCCTTCACGAAGGCGATACCGAGCGCTCCGAGGGCGAGCAAGCCGGGAACCACGAGTGATGGCGGCGTGAGCGATGCGAGCACGATCGCCGCGCCGGCGATGAACAAGGCCAGCCGAATGGCTCCCCGCTTGAGCGTCTGCGCCGAGAGAAACGCCAGGAAGCACAAGGCCAGGGCCTCGACGACGCCGGTGTCACGCAGCCCGACGACGAACCCGGCGGCGAGCTTCTGCCCATCGATGACGGACGGTGGTTTCGGGCGTGGCACTTCGAGGGCCGTGAAGACGCCCTGGGCGAAGCGGCGGCCGCGTTCTCCTTCGAGTTGGCTGCCGAGCACCACGCGGTAGTTCGTCGGGAGAATGCGGAGGATCTTGAAGTCCTGCCGCAGGTCGCCCTCGCCGCAGACCCAGTCGGCGCTGAGGGAAATGAAGCCGTCTTCGAGCAACGCACGCTCGTTGGCGCGGGTGCACGGAACACCGCCAGCCGTCAGGGGCAGGTCATTCCACACGCCAGCGACGATGGCGTCGGCCCGGCTGTCGAGATCGTTCTGGGTGAGCAACGAGTCGCCGTCTGCGTCGACCGGAGCCAACTGCAGGAGCGTGGCGTTGGTGAGGGTGATGATCTCGGTGAGGCCAGTCGGCGTCGTTTCGAGGCGGGCGTAGAGCACGTCGGCGTCGTGCGCGAACGCGGCGGGCGTGACGCTCAGCGTAGCGAGGAGAAGGAGGCGCAGGCGACGCATGGCATCGAACCGCGCAGTGTCGTATCAGGCTTCGCGAATGCGGGCGGGGCGAACGAACATGCGGGTGGGGCTGACGGGAGCGTCGAGTGACCTCGGCCGCCTGCTGATGCCGAAGCTGCTGGCTGACGAACAGATCGCCGAGATCGTCGTGTTCGACGTCACGCGGCCGGTCGATCTGCCCGAGCGGGTGAAGTTCGTGCGGCTCGATCTGCTGCGCCCGGGCGCCGAGGCCGACCTCGAGCGGCAGCTGGCCGAGGCGCGACTCGATGCCTTCTTCCACCTGGCCTTCGTGAACTCGCGGGTGCATCGAGCGGCGTTCGCGCACGAGCTCGAGGTGATCGGCACGCTGCACCTGCTGGCGGCCGTCGGCGCCGTGAAGGTCAAGCGGCTGATCGTGCCGTCGCTGACCGTGCTCTACGGGGCAAGGCCCAACGCTCCGGCGTACCTGACCGAGTCGGCGCCGCTGCACCCGGTGCAGGGCATTCGGTTCGTGAGCGATCGCGTCGAGGTCGAGCGGCAGCTGTCGGAGTTCTCCGATCGGTTCCCCGACGTCGAGGTGTTGACGCTGCGCTTCGCGCCGATCGTCGGGCCCACGTCGAACAACCCGTTCACGCGGCTGGTGCGCACGAAGGTGATTCCCACCGTGATGGGCTTCGACCCGTTGTGGCAGGTGATTCACGAAGAAGACGCCGCGCGCGCGCTGCACCTGGCGCTGCACACGAAGGCGCGTGGGGTGTTCAACGTCGTCGGCGATGGCGTGGCGCCGGTGTCGTCGTTGTTGCTCGCGGCGGGGTCGATGCCCGTGCCGATGCCGGGGCCGATTCTGCGCTCGGCGATCGCGGCGATGGAGGCGGCGAGCCTGCCAGCCAGCCCCTGGGCCCTGATGGACTTCTTCCGGTACACCTGGCTCGCGGACGGTCGTCGCGCCGCGCGTGAGCTCCACTTTCTTCCGCATGTGCCCGTCCACGAGGCGATGGCGACGATGCGCGAACGGAGAACGTGACGCATGGCTGCCAAACGAGTGCTGGGGAATGATCCGTTCAAGCGTGGAGCGGCGCCGCGCGTGCCCGTCGCGACGAAGCCGGTGCTGACGCCGCAGGCCGAGCGGAAGGCGACGCCCGAGATGCAGACGGTGCAGGCGCCGAAGCCAGTGACGAACGAGGCGAAGCCGACCGCGCCGTTGAGGCCATCGAAGAAGTCGAAGGCAATCGGGCCTCCGCCGCCGGTGCGCGCGCGGGCCACGACCGAGCCCGTTGCACACGCGGAAGCGCCGAGCGCGACGGGACTTGGGAAACAGCCGGCTCCGCACTTCAGCTCTCCGTCGTTGTCGGCCGATCCCGTTCCGCATGCAGGTGCGCCGAGCGCGACGGGACTTGGGAAACAGCCGGCTCCGCACTTCAGCTCTCCGTCGTTGTCGGCCGATCCCGTTCCCCATGCCGCAGCGCCGAGCGCGACGGGGCTCGGGAAGCAACCGGCCTCGCACTTCAGCTCGCCGTCGGTCTGGGCAGATCCGATTCCGCATGCGGCTGCGCCGAGCGCGAACCCGCTGCCCTCGCACCCGGCGACACAATACAGCTCGCCCTAGGTGAGGGCTCACCCGCTTCCGCAGGCAGCGGCGCAGAGCGCGACAGGGCTTGCCACGCAGCCGGCGTCACA
>JAEUJR010000522.1 GCA_016793585.1 Archangium sp. | reverse complement strand
AGCGCCACGAAGCGCCAGTCGAACACCGCGTCGGTGCGCAGCCGGCCGATGCTGATGCCCTGGCCATTGCCCACGTCGCGATCGAGCTTCGTCTGCGGGCGCGCGTCGTCTTCGAAGTACGTGAGGAACGGCGTGGGGGCGCTGGGCAGCTTGAGCTGCTGCGGCTTGCCGGAAGCCGAGCGCCACGCCTCGAGGATCTGCTCCTTCGTCGGCTTCTTCTCGAACGCCACGAAGACAGCGGCCATGTGGCCGTCGGAGACCGGCACGCGAATGCACTGCGCGGTGATGGTCGGCGTCGTCGCGGTGACGATGCGGCCGTCGGAGACCTGGCCCCAGATCTTCAGCGGCTCCTGCTCGCTCTTCTCTTCTTCGCCCTTGATGAAGGGAATGACGTTGTCGACCATCTCGGGCCACGACTCGAACGTCTTCCCCGCGCCCGAGATCGCCTGGTACGTGCAGACCGCGAGCTTCGTCGGCCCGAACGCCTTGAGCGGGTGAATCGCGGGCAGGTAGCTCTGAATCGAGCAGTTGGGCTTCACGGTGATGAACCCGCGCTTCGTCCCGAGCCGGCGGCGCTGCGCGTCGATGACGGCGGCGTGGCCGTCGTTGATTTCGGGAATGAACATGGGGACGTCGCTCGTCCACCGGTGCGCGGAGTTGTTCGAGACGACGGGCGTCTCGGCCTTCGCGTAGTCCTCCTCGAGCTTCGCGGTCGCGTCCTTCGGCATGTCGACGGCGCAGAAGACGAAGTCGACCTGGCTCGAGACCTTCTGCACGTCGCTCGCGTCGACGACGGTGAGCTTCGAGGCCGATGCGGGAACGCCACCAGGCAACGACCAGCGGCCACCGACGGCCTCGGCGTACGACTTGCCGGCCGACGACGGGCTCGCGCCGACCACGACCACCTCGAACCACGGGTGATTTGCGAGCAGCGAGACGAACCGTTGGCCCACCATGCCCGTCGCACCGAGAACTCCGACTTTCAGCTTCGTCGTCATGATGGCGCGCACCGTTCCACGAAGAAAAAGAGGCCGCCAGCGATTCGATTCCGCTGGCGGCCCCTCGACTGACTACGACTTCACGGGCTCGAAGCCCGCGTGGGTGAGCGACACGCTGCCTCGCCCTTCGGTGCGGCTTCGCAGGCTCGTCACGAAGCCGAACGTTCGGGCGATGGGCATCACCGCGTCGATGACGGCGATGGGGCCCTGCGTGCTCATGCCCTGCACCACGCCCCGGCGCGCCGACACCTCACCGAGGGCGGCGCCGAGGTGGGCCTCGGGCACCGTCACCTGCGCCTTCGCCACCGGCTCGAGGCGGCACAAGCCGGCGCGCTCCACGGCCTGCTGCACCGCGAGCGACCCCGCCACCTCGAAGGCCATCGCGCTCGAGTCCACCTCGTGCATGAGCCCGTCGAGCAACGTCACCTCGACGTCGACCAACGGCACGCCTTCACGCACGCCACGCTGCAACGCCGCGCGTGCACCCCGCTCCACCGCGGGAATGAACTCGGCCGAGATGACGCCGCCCACCACGTCGTCGACGAACGAGAACCCGGTGCCTGGCGGTGCCGGCGCGACCTTCACCGTCACCACCGCGTACTGACCCGGGCCGCTGTTCTGTCGAACGTGCCGGTACGTCACGCGTGCTTCACCGGTGATGGTGTCTCGATACGACACCGCCGGCGCCGAGGCCTTCACCTCGAGCCCGTCTCGACGCGCGAGCTTCTCGAGCCAGATGGAGACGTGCAGCTCACCGACGCCGCACAACACCGTCTGCCCCGTCTCGTCGTCGACCCGAACGCGCAACGAAGGGTCCTCGAGGCACGCGCGCCGCAACGCCTCGCCCAGCTTCGACTGGTCGTCACCCGACTTCGCCGTGAGGGCGAGCTCGACGACCGGCTCCACCGTCGAGAGCCGCTCGAACACCACGTCGAGCGACGCAGAGGTGACCGTGTCACCCGTCTTCGCCGACTTCAGGCCCACGAGCGCCGCGATGCCGCCGGGCCCGAGCGCCTGCATCGGCTCGAAGTGCCCGCCGTGAAGGCCGAGCACGCGCGAGACGCGCTCCTTCCGCGAAGAAGGCCGCACGACCAGCGTGTCTGACGGGCGAATGGTGCCCTGGAAGACCCGCACCCACGCGAGGCTGCCGACGTGCGCGTCGACGTCGGTCTTGAAGACGAAGCCCACCGGCGCTTCGGCTTCTTTCGCGACGAGGCCGTGCGAGAGCACCCGGTCTTCTGGCGATGGCAGGTAGCGCACCACGGCGTCGAGCACCGGCGGCACGCCCCGGTTCTTGAGCGCCGCCCCACAGAGCACTGGCACGAGCTGCCCTGCGCAGGTGAGCCGGCGAATGGCCGCATGCAGCACCGACGACTCGACCGCTTCGTCGCGCGCCCACACGTTCATCACCTCGGCGTCGAGCTCGGCGAGTTCCTGCACGAGCAGCTCACGTCGCTCCGTCTCGTCGACCAGGCTTCGCGTCACCGTGCCGTCGGCGCCGAACGAGAGCGCCTGCTGCTCGATGACGTCGACGAGCGTGCCGTCTTCCCGAACGCACTGCAGGCAGAGCGGGCGCGCGCCGAGCCGCTCGCGAAGGTCGTGAAGACAGCGTTCGACCGACGCACCGGGCGCGTCGAGCTTGTTGACGAACACGACGCGCGGCACGCCATGCGTACTGGCCTGGCGCCACACGCTCTCGGTCTGCGGCTCCACGCCACGTGACGCGTCGAGCACCACCACGGCACCGTCGAGCACCCGCAGCGCGCGCTCGACCTCGATGGCGAAGTCGACGTGACCGGGCGTGTCGATGAGCGTGAGGTGATGATCGGCGAGCCCATGAGGCTGCCAGCGGAACGACGAGGCCGCCGCAGAGATGGTGATGCCGTGCTTCTTCTCTTCGGCGCCGTGGTCGAGGGTGGTGTTGCCGTGGTGAACCTCTCCGATGCGGTGAATGCGGCCGC
>JAEUJR010000521.1 GCA_016793585.1 Archangium sp. | reverse complement strand
ACGGGCTATTCGATGCGCGCCTCGGAGTGGAAGCAGGTCGTCGAGCGCCTCGTCGCGCACTCGGGCAAGGGCCCCATCACCCTGCTCGTCGACATGGCGTACTTCCTCTACGGCACCGCGAAAGACCCGCGCGCGTTCATGAACGAGCTGACGCCGCTGCTGGGCAAGGTGGGGCTGCTGTTCGCGTGGAGCGGCAGCAAGTCGTTCACGCACTACGGCCTGCGCATCGGCGCCCTCATCGCGTGCGAGGCCGACGAGAAGGAGCGCGCGGCGACCCAGGCCGCCCTCGCCTACGCCTGCCGCGGCACCTGGTCGAACTGCACCCGCGGCGGCTTGTGGACGGTGACGAAGCTGCTCACGGACCCGACGCTGAAGGCCCAGTGCGACGCCGAGCGCGAGAAGCTCAAGGGCCTGCTCACGGCGCGCGTCGACGCCTTCAACGCGCTCGCGCGGCCGAAGGGCCTGCACTACCCGCGCTACGAAGGCGGCTTCTTCGTCACCGTCTTCACCGACGACGCCGAAGGCCGCGCCGCGAAGATGAAGGAGCATGGCGTGTACGTGGTGCCCCAGAAGGGCGCCGTTCGCGTGGCCCTGTGCAGCGTCTCGCAGGCCGACGTGCCGAAGCTGGTCGACGCCCTCGTCGCGTGAGACGAGACCCCCGAGCGAGCCTGAGGAGCGGCGGCGCCATCGTTCGCTCGCTGCAGCCCCCTCGGTCAGAGCTGCCCTCGCCGCCCCGACAGTGAGGCATGACGACGCCCAAACGCTGGCCCCGCCGCCTCTCGAACGTCATCGGCTTCGATGACGCGCCGCACGTTCGTGGCAGCGCGGGGCGCGTGGGGCTCATCGGGTGTGTCTGCTCGGGCCCGCGGCTCGACATCGTGCTGCGCGACACCATCGAGAGAGACGGCACCGACGCCACCGACGTGATGGCCGAGCTGTCACGGCACGAGAACCTCTCTCACGTACGCGGCGTGTTGCTGCAGGGCATCACCTTCGGCGGCTTCAACGTCATCGACATTCACCGGCTCTCGAAGACGCTCGACCTGCCGGTGCTGGTGGTGACGCGCAAGAAGCCGCGCCTCGAGCTCGTGTTCAAGGCGGTGAAGGCCGTCGAGGGCTGGCAAGAGAAACAGGCGCTCATGGAGGCGGCGGGCGAGCCCGAGGCCTGCGGGCCCGTCTTCGTGCAGCGCGCGGGCCTGTCGCACGCCGAGGCCGAGCGCATGCTCGAGGCGACGACGGCGCACGGCATCATCCCCGAGCCGCTGCGGCTGGCGCACCTCATCGCGGGAGGGACGACGACCGGAAAGTCGCGCGGGCGCACGTGAAGCCCTCGAAGGAGCTGCCGCTCGGGAAGAAGACGTTCCCCAGGATTCCGCACCTGCCCGGGTCTCGCACCGGCAGCGCCGACCGCATGGCGCCGCCCGAGCTCGCGCGTCGCTGTCTCGAACGTTCGACGAAGGGCGACGTCATCGTCGTGCAGGAGAAGCTCGACGGCTCGTGTGTGGCGGTGGCGAAGGTGAACGGCGCCATCGTCGCGCTCGGGCGGGAAGGCTGGCGCGCCGCGGAGTCGGCCAACCCCGGCCGGCAGATGTTCGCCCGCTGGGTGCGCTCGCACGAGGCGCGCTTCTCGACGCTCCTGAACGAGGGCGAGTGGGTCACCGGCGAGTGGCTCGCGCTCGCGCACTCCACCCGCTACCAGTTGCGGCACGAGCCGTTCGTCGTGTTCGACCTCTTCTCGGGCGAGGGCGCGCTGTCGACGGAGCGGCTCGACGCGCGGCTCGGGGAGCACGTCGCTCGGCCCGCCCTGCTCCACCGCGGTGACGCCATCTCGCTCGCTGCCATCGACGAGAAGCTCGGGGCGCACGGCCACCACGGCGCGCTCGACGCGGTGGAGGGCGCGGTGTGGCGGGTCGAACGTCAGGGGCTGGTGCTGCATCGCGCCAAGTTCGTGCGCCCTGGAAAGGTCGACGGCGCGTACCTTCCCGAGAACTCGGGCACGAGCGCCGTGTGGAACTGGAGCGACTGATGCGCCTCGTCTTCGTCACCCCCAACTCGTGGAACGCCGACGAGTCGCAGCGCCTGCTCGCGGGGCTCGACGTCGAGTTCTCGCGGCTCGCGTTGCCGCGGCCCGATGGGGCCTCGCTGGAAGCCGTCGCACGCGCGCGGGTGGAGGCCGCCTGGCGCGCGCTCGGCCGGCCCTGCTTCGTCGAGAACGCCGAGCTCGCGCTCGAAGGTGAAACTCCCCTCAGCGGTGCGCGCTTCAAGAAGCTCGTGCGCGAGCTGGGCGACGAGGGCTTCTGCCAGCGCTTCGCCAATCGCTCCGGCGTCTGCCGCGTCGTGGTGGCGCTGAAGACGCGCGCCGACGACGTGCAGCTCTTCACCGGGCGCGCCGAGGGGCTCATCGTGCCTGCTCCCCGCGGCGTGGGCGGCTACGGGTGGGACAGGCTCTGGCAGCCCGACGGCTACACGCGCACGCTCGCCGAGTTCGGCGCCTCGAGCTTCCTCGTCAACATGCGGCAGCGCCCCTACCTCGAGCTCGCTGCCCACGTTCGCGGCGACGGTACGCCCGGCTACTTCGAGGCGCACGTCACGGTGAAGCCGTGCGACATGACGGCGTTCGCGGCGACGTGCGCGAAGCTCGAGGTGAAGTGCCTGCACATCGTGATGCCCGAGACGACGGCGCAGCACGAACAGCCGATGACGGGCAGCTACCACCTGGGCACCTTGAGCCAGGCGCGGGAGCAGGTGCTCGAGCTCGCGCGCGCCCTGGTGCGTGACGGCTTCGAGGTGACGCGCATGAAGCTCGAGGCCACCGGCCGCGCCTTCGGAGCACCCGACACCGACGCCGACGGCGCCTCGCTGCCGAACGACGTCTACTTCGAGCACCACGCGACGGTGCTGCTGCCCGACGGCGTCGACGACGCGACGTTGCTCGCGGCGGTGCGGGCCCACGGCGGCTACGTCTCGCGCAACCTCTTCAAGCCCGCCACCGAGCGCTTCGTCACCGTTCGGTCGTACCAGGTGGGCCGCTCCACGGCCGACGCGCGCTTCGAGCTCGTCGTCGACGCGCTGCGTACGCTCAAAGTGCCCCTCAAGAACCGCGCGCGGGAGTTCGCCGTCTTCGACTCCGCGCCGGCCATCGACGCGGGGTGGATGGGCTGAGCCGCTTCACGCAGCTGCGCGCACGCCCGCGGCCGGCAGCATCGGCGCCACCACGTCGTCGGGCCACGGCAACACCACCGAGAACGTGGTGCCCACGCCCAGCTCGGTCGTCACCTGCACCTCACCGCCGAGCGCCTTGGCCGACGAGCGCACCGCCGCCAGCCCGACGCCGCGCCCCGAGACGTCGCTCGCTTCGCCCTTCGTCGAGAACCCGTCCGAGAACAGCGCGTCGACCAGCTCGGCCTGCGTCGCACAGGGCAAGCCCACCTGCTTCGCGCGCGCGGCCACCTGCTGCCAGTCGATGCCGCCGCCGTCGTCCTGCAGCGAGAGCACCAACCCCTCACGCCGCCGCGCCGCCGAGAACGTCAACTTCGCGCGGCCCTTCTTCGGGTCTCGGGCCTGGGGTGCCTCGACGCCGTGGTCGACGGCGTTGCGCACCAGGTGCACGAAGGCCGCCCACAACGCGCCGTAGCGCTCTCGTGGCAGCCGAAGGCCGTGCGCCTCGACCGACGTCTGCAGCGGGCCCTTGCCCAGCCGCTCGGCGAGCCCCGCGGCCTGCTCGGCCAGTCGCTCGAGCCGCGCCTGCACCGGCTCGTTCCGCCACGACTCGATGAGCCGCCGCACCTCGAGCTTCGGAGCGCCGATGTCGATGGCGTGCAGAATCGACAGGTAGTCGGACTCGTCGAGCTGAATGGCCGAGCTCGCGCCGTCACCGAGGAACCGCATGATGCGGTGCGAGGCCTGGCTCCACCACTCGCTCAGCCGCGCGCGGTCGACCGGCGTCAGGCCGCCGCCGTGCTCGACCATGCGGCTCTCGAGCTCGTGACACCTCGCCGCGAGGGCGGTGACGCCGAACACCGCGCAGTTGCCCTTGAGCGTGTGCACCGCCCGCAGCTGCTCGACGTCGCCCATGGGGTGCTGCTCGTTCGACAGCGCCTCGACGGTGCTCCGCGCCTCGGCGAAGAACTCGAGGAAGCCCGCGCGGTCGCGCATGAGCCGCTCGAAGACCTGCACCGTCTCGCGCTGCACGGCGTCGGCCTCTTCTCTCGCCACCCGCTCGGTGATGTCCGAGACGAGCACCAGCACCTGCTCGAGCTGGCCATCGGCGCCGTCGACGCTTTGGTACGCCACCTCGAAGGTGTGCGGCCCCTTCACGAAGCGCGACGGCAGCTGCGAGAGGGCGACCTCGCGGGGGAAGACGTCTTCGGCCAGCGTCTGCCAGCCCAGCTCGAGCCAGCGCCCGAAGGCCGCGTCGGTGCGTGAGAAGAAGCGCCACAGCGGCTCCCCCGGCGTCGGCGCCTCGAGCCACGTCACCACCGCGCGGCTGAACTGCGACGAGAGCGCGCCGTCTTTCGCCACCGTGAGAAAGCCCTGCTGCACGTGGTCGAACACCAGCTTCATCTCGCGGTTCTTGCCGTCGAGCGCCTTCGTGCGGTCGGCGACGATGCGCTCGAGCCCGATGACGTTGTCGAAGAAGCTGCGAGCCACGAAGCACGCCGCTGCCGACTCGAGCACCACGAAGAGCGCGTGCACCAGCACCGACGACAGCGGCGCCTCGTAGTTGAAGACGCTCTCGGGGCTCCAGAACCACAGCAGCAGGTGGTGCAGCGCCACCGTCACCGCCGCCGTCAGCACCACCATCGGGTTCGCGAACACCGCCAGCAGGGCGAGCGCGACGAAGAAGTAGAAGTGCATCTCGATGGTCCACAGGCCGCGGCCGAAGTGCACCAGCACCGCGCCCATGAACATCGCCGTCACGCCGAAGACGAGTGAGACGTGGCGCGGGTTCGAGAAGGCCTTCATCGCGAGCCAAGGGCCCACGCAGCCGATGGCCGTCAGCACCATCGCCAGCACCGGGCCGGTGCCGTTGAAGAAGGCCACCACGCCGAAGACGGGCACGTGCGCGCAGAAGAACGCCAGCGCGATGCGGTTCATGCGGCCGAGGTACTCGCGCTCGAAGCGCGTGACGTCGCTGGGCAGCAGCAGGAACGAGACGAGACGCTTCATCGGAGAGCTCCGGGCCACGAGGGAGACTTCAGGGCGAGCGGGTCGACGCGGGCGTTGAGCGCCTGGCTGATGGCGCACCCGAGCACGGCGAACGGCCTGAGCTGCGCTCCGTCGCGAGCAGCGGTGAGCAACGAGACGTCGTCGATGGGGCCCGACCGCTTCGGCGCATGCGCGCCCGCGTAGGCGACGTCACCCGACGGTGAACGAATGACGAGGCCGGGTACCGCGACGAAGCCACGACCGGCGAGCGAGTCGGCCTCGACGGCCTCGACGAGAAAGCCGGCGCTGGTGAGCGACGCCTCGACCGCTGGCGTCGGGTCGACCAGCAGCACCCGCTCGACCACCCCGGCCGAGGCCCGGCGCGAGAGCAGATGGTCGACGACGCGCCGCGAACACGGGCAGCGCATGGCCAGCGCGTGTGTCATCGTCCACGTCGGCGTGGGCCCGCCCGGCCTCGCTTCGGGCAGCGGCAACGGCCCCTCGTGGAGCAGCGTGAGCAACCCGCCGAGCCCGACGGCGACGACCAACCAGCCCCACACCAGGACCACTTTCATCTCGCCTCGCGTTTCAGAACAGCTCGACCGAGCCCGCTTCTTTCGTCTGCGCCTTGCCGTCGTGCTGTTTGCCCAGCCACCCCACCTGCTCGACGATGGTCTGGTCCACCTTGCCTTCGTCGACGCCGAGCAGCCGCAGCAGCGAGTCGGCCTGCTGCCTGGCCTCTTCGAGCATCTGGTGCGTGCGGTCCTGGAACTGCAGCTTCTCGATGACCTGGTTCGCGCGGCCCTTGAGCTGCGAGGCGTTGTCGGTCGAGCTGACGAGCGAGTCGTGCGCTTCGCGGCGCGTGACCTCGAGCTGTTGCCGAACGCGCTCGAGGCTCAAGGTGAGCGCCCCGAGCTGGTCTCTGGCGTCGACGGCCATGGCCTGGGCCTCGGTGCCGAGCAGGGGCAGCGCGCGCGCGAGGTTCCCGGCGAGCGCGCCGACGGCGTCGTTCGTCTCACGAATCTGCGACGCGAGGTCTTGAATCGACTGCGCGATGACGGAGAAGCCGCGGCCCGCGTCGCCGATGCGCGCCGACTCGATGCGCGCGTTGAAGGTGAGCATGCGCGCCGACGCCGCGATGGTGCCGATGGACTCGCCGAGCCGCACGATGTCGTTGGTCCACTGGTGTGCCTGCTCGAGCGACTTCGCCTGCTGGCCCACGCGCTCGACGAGCGACTTCGTGAGCGTGCCCACCGTCTCACCCAGCGTGTCGATGGTGCTGGCGATGGTGTCTTGCCCGGTGGCCGCCGAGTACTGGGCGACGAGGCCCTCGAGGCTGCCGGTCTGCGTGCGCGCGAGCTCGAAGATGCCGCGCACCTCGACGCCGATGTCGAGCACCGACGACTCGGCGAGCGACTGGGCGGCCGCGATGGAGCGCGCGATGTGCAGCCGGCGCACGAGGCTGCCGTCTCCTTCGCTGGCTTCAGCGCAGCACGAGACGCCGCGCGTGACGGGCGAGAGCGTGACGCCGAGGGGGGCGCCAGAAGCGCGCGTCGTCGCCACCACCCGCATCGGCCGCCCATCGGCGAAGCAGACCTCGGTGAAGTGTTGCGAGAAGCGCTGCGCCGCCTCGACGCTCACCCCGCCGTCCACCACCGCGTGAACGGCGCCCGACGAGCCATCGATGGCCACGAAGGCCACCGACACCGACGCGGCCTCTTTCCCTGCTCCCGGCGTCAACGAGCCAGCGGCCCGCCGCGCGAGGTCTCCCCAGCTCGAGGCCATCGCGTCACCCCACCAGCTTCTTCACCACCGACAACAGGTGCTCGGGCTTGAAGGGCTTCACCATCCACCCCTTGGCGCCTGCCTTCTTCGCGCGCTCGATGAGCTCGGGCCGGCCTTCGGTGGTGAGCATCACGATGGGCATGGAGCCGCCACCCATCTTCTCGACGAACTCCACGCCGTTCATGCGAGGCATGTTGACGTCGCAGATGCACATCGAGACGCCCGCCGTCCGGGTGAGGGCCTCGACCCCGTCCTGGGCTTCGACGACGTCGTACCCGCCAGTGGTCAGGCACATCGACACCTGCTGTCGAATCGTGGGTGAATCATCGACCACGAGGACTTTCTTGTTTGCCATGAACGACCTCCATCGACGCCAGACTGCAAGGTGCTCGCCGATCACCGCAGGGCCTCGCATCACGGGGTTGCTGCGGAACAACTGCGGGTTTCCCCGCTCGCCGGGGCCGGCGCGACCCCCTGTGCGGGGCACATGACCCTCTTCGACACGACGCTGACGCACGTGCACGCCTCGCTCGGCGACCGCCTCGTGCTGCGCGGCAGCCTGCTCACCTCGCTCTGGGTTCCCGGGCGGGGCGTCAACGACATCGACGTGCTCGTCGACGGCGAGTGGAGCCCAGAGACCCTCACGCCCGTCTTGCGAGCCGCGCTCGCGCCGCTGCCTGCACAGGTCGAGCTCTCTGTCATCTGGGCAGAGACCGACTTTCCCGGCGTGCGCGCGACGGTGCGCGACGGAGCGGCGGTGGTGCAGGTCGACTTCGGGTGGGGTGAGCAGCTGGCGGTGGCTCCCGTGCCCACCGTGGTGCGCGGGCTGCGGTTTCGCGCGGTGACGCCCGAGGTGATGTTCGGGTGGAAGGTGCACAGCCTCGTCGAGCACGGGCCCCGCGGCCGCTGGCACGCCAAGACGATGGCCGACCTCTTCCTGCTGCTTCGCCACGTGCCGCTCGACCCGCAGGTCGCCCGCCGTGCCGTGCAGGCCGCCTTCGACAGTCAGCGCATGCCGCTCTCGGCGCTCGACGGCTTCTTCGACGACGAGACGTGGGGCCGCAGCCGCGGCAGCCGCAACAAGTGGAAGGCGTACGCGAAGAAGTCGCCGTGGGTGACGTTCACGCTCGACGAGGCGTTACCCACGGTGCGCGAGGCCGTACGCCGCCTGCTGCGCGAGTGATTGCGTCGGCGCGCTGGCTCGGGCTCAACTCGAGCGCCATGCGCACTCTTCTTCTCGCCGCCGCGCTCATGCTCGCCTCGGGCTGTGGGCTTCGTCGGGGGCTCACCGTCGACGTGTGCCAGCCCTCCGAGAGCCTCGCCGCCCAGCTCGCGCCGCTCGTCGACGGGGTGGTCGTCTACCGCGCCGACGAAGAGGTGGGCCGGGCCGGCATGCTCTGCGCGAAGGCCGCCGACACCAGGGCGTGCCTCGACGAGGTCGACCGCAGCAAGCCCACCGAGAAGCGGCACCTGCGCGAGCACGGCGCGGGGCAGCTCACCATCATCATCACCCGCAACGGCGTGGTGCAGCGCCTCGGCCGAAGCACCACGTGGAAAGACCTGGCCGACCTGCCCCCACGCCTGCGCGCCCAGGCCTTCATCGAGCTCACACGGGGCCCGACGCCGATGTGCGGCGGCAACAACCTGGCCGAGACGCCCGACGGCGTGCTCATGCTCGTGAGCGACCACCAGGGCTGTTTCGGCGGCGAAGACACGTTGCTCCTCATCAAGCCCGACGGCCGCACCGAGACGGTGAAGGAGAAGTCGTACCCCCGCACCTGCATGGGTTGAGCAGCCCCATGGTGACGGCCGTCTTTCACCAGCGCCGTTGCTGGGGAAAGCACGAGTCTTGTGCCAGATTCGACACTCGCAGCGGGGGAGCATCCGCGCCATCACGACGAGGTCGAACATGGGCACCGACAGCCGGAAGGCTTCACGCGTCATTCTGTGGGTTGCAGGGGTGTTGGGCGCCCTGCTGCTCGCCAACGCGTGTTTCCCCGTCCTCGTGGGCGCGCCGTGTGAGACCGACGACAACTGTCCGCGCACGCAGTTCTGCAGCGCCGCGAAGGTGTGCGAGACCGGCGACCGCACCGCGCGACCCGACGCAGGAGAAACCGACGGTGGCGTGAGCCCCGACGCCGGCCTTCACCCTGACGGTGGCTCGGCTGACGCAGGGCTCGACGGTGGCGTGGGTGAAGGCCCGATGAACGACAGCTGCTTCGACGGCGTCGACAACGACGGCGACCAGCTGACCGACTGTGCCGACCCCGACTGTGAAGCGGTGCAGTGCCGGGCGAGCGCGGGCGGCTGTGACGCCGTCGAGCTCTGCGCCGGCGGCCAGTGCCCGGCTGACACGTTGAGCGCGAACGGCGCCACCTGTCGTGCGGCGGCCGGCCCGTGTGACGTGGCCGAGACCTGCAACGGCTCCACGGCGGCCTGCCCCGTCGACATGTTCGCGAGCACCACCACCGAGTGCCGGCCCGTGAACGGCGCGTGCGACGTCGCCGACTTCTGCTCGGGCGGCAGCGCGACGTGCCCTGCCGACGCCGTGGTGGGCTCCGGCACACGCTGCCGCGCGAGCGCCGGCGTCTGTGACACCGAAGAGACGTGTGATGGCACCGCCCCCGCCTGCCCGGCCGACACCTTCGCGCCCGCGACGCAGGAGTGCCGCGCCTCTCAGGGAACCTGCGACCCCGCCGAGCGCTGCTCGGGCTCGAGCGCGACGTGCCCCGCCGATGCGCTGGCGCCCTCGACACAGACCTGCCGCAACGCCGCGGGCCCCTGCGACCTCGCCGAGACCTGCTCGGGCACCAGCGCGCTCTGCCCGTTCGATGCCTTCGCCGCGTCGACCGTCACCTGCCGCCCACAGTCGGGCCTCTGCGACATCGCCGAGACCTGCACCGGCACCACCGCTGCGTGCCCTGCCGATGGCTTCGCAGGCTCAGGCACCGTGTGCCGCGCGCAGACGGGGCAGTGCGACCTCGCCGAGACGTGCTCCGGCACCAGCAGCGCGTGCCCCGCCGACACGTTCTCTCCCGCCACCCAGGTGTGCCGCCCGGCAGACCCCGGCGGTTGCGACGTCGCCGAGACGTGCAGCGGCACGAGCGGCGTCTGCCCTGCCGACGGCGTGCAGCCCAACACCTTCGTCTGCCGCGTCAGCGTCGGCCAGTGCGACAGCGCCGAGAGCTGCGATGGCGCGTCGAAGACGTGCCCCTCTGACGTGGGCAGCTGCCCGGGCACCCAGTTCTGCCAGGGAGCGTCGTGCGTGCCGAAGCTGGCCAACGGCACCACGTGCAGCTCCGACACGATGTGCACGTCGGGCCACTGCATCGACGGCGTGTGCTGCAACAGCGGCTGCGGTGGTGAGTGCGACGCCTGCAACATCGCCGGCTCGGTGGGCACCTGCACGAACCTGTCGGCGTCGACGGTGTGCCGCGCGGCGGCCGGCGTGTGCGACGTGGCAGAGCGCTGCACCGGCACCAGCCCGACGTGCCCTGCCGATGCGCTGCAGAACGGCAACGTCTGCCGCGCGGCGGCCGGCTCGTGCGACGTGGCCGAGCTCTGCAATGGCTCGTCGCCTGCGTGCCCGACCGACGTGCTGGCGAACAGCGGCGTCGTCTGCAGCCCCTCGGCCGGCGCCTGCGACGTCGAAGAGACGTGCTCGGGCTCGAGCCCCTCGTGCCCCACCAACATGTTCGCGGCGGCCGGCTCCACCTGCCGCGTGTCGACCGGCCCCTGCGACGTCGCCGAGACCTGCAGCGGGAGCGGCGCGGCCTGCCCTGCCGACGGCTTCGCGTCGAACGCCACCGTCTGTCGTGCCGCCACCACCGTCTGCGACGTCGCCGAGTCGTGCACGGGCAGCGGCCCCGCCTGCCCCGCCGACACCTTCGCTTCACCCAGCACCTCGTGCCGCGCGTCGGCCGGCGTGTGCGACCCCGAGGAGTTCTGCACCGGCGGCAGCACGGCGTGCCCCAGCGACGTGCGCTCCGGCTCGGCCGTCGTGTGCCGCCCGCAGGCCGGCTCGTGCGACGTCGCCGAGGCCTGCAACGGCGTGAGCGCCGCCTGCCCTGCCGACGGCTTCTCGTTCTCGGGCACCACCTGCCGCGCCTCCACTGGCCCCTGCGACCCGGTCGAGGAGTGCACCGGCTCGTCTCCGAACTGCCCCTCGAACACACTGCTGCCCGCGGGCACCACCTGCCTCGCCGCGAGCGGCGCGTGCGACGTCAACGACACCTGCAACGGCCTCACCGGCGCGTGCACGCCGCGGGTCGCCGACACCACGGTGGTGTGCCGCCCGTCGGCCGGCCCGTGCGACCAGGCCGAGTCGTGCAACGGAACCGCCAGCACCTGCCCGTCGGACAGCAAGCGGCCCATGGGCGCCATCTGCAGCGCAAGCTCGGGTCAGGCGTGCGACGTCGACGACACCTGCGACGGCACCAGCGACACCTGCGCCGCCCGCTATGTCACCGCCGGCACCACCTGCCGCGCTGCGAATGGCACGTGCGACGTCGCCGAGGTCTGCCCCGGCAACGGGCCGGCCTGCCCGGCCGACGCCTTCGCCTCCAACGCGACGCAGTGCCGCGCCGTCGCCGGGGTGTGTGACGTGGCCGAGAACTGCACCGGCAGCGGGCCCAACTGCCCGGCCGACACCTTCTCGTCGAACGCGACGCTCTGCCGCCCCAGCGCGGGCGCCTGCGACGTGGCCGAGAACTGCTCGGGCTTTGCCGCCGCCTGCCCGGCCAACGCGCTGCTCGGAGCTGGCGCGCTGTGCCGCGCCGCCAACGGCACCTGCGACGTCGCCGAGACCTGCACGGGCTCGAGCGACCAGTGCCCGACCGACACCTTCGCCGCCATGGGCGTCGTCTGCCGTGCCGCGGTCGACGTCTGCGACGTCACCGAGTCGTGCACCGGCCTGGCCGCCATGTGCCCGGCCGATTCGCTGCGGCCCTCGAGCTTCGAGTGCCGTGCGCAGGTCAGCTCGTGCGACACCGCCGAGAGCTGCACCGGCTCGAGCGCGGCCTGCCCGGCCGACGTCGCCACCTGCGTGAACCCCGGCGACTACTGCGCGCCCGCGGGCTGCACCGCCAAGCTCGCCAACGGAACGGTGTGCACCGCGTCGAACCAGTGCCTGAGCGGCAACTGCATCGACGGCGTGTGCTGCAACACGGCCTGCGGCGGGGCGTGTGACGCCTGCAACATTCCCGGCAACGTCGGCACGTGCAGCAACAGCCCGGCCGCCACCATCTGCCGCACGAGCGCCGGCGCCTGCGACCCTGCCGAGACGTGCACCGGCAGCAGCGCCACCTGCCCCGCCGACAGCGTCGCGCCCATGGGCACCACCTGCCGCGCCGCAGCCGGGTTGTGCGACCTCGCAGAGACCTGCGACGGCGCGACCGCCACCTGCCCCGCCGACGTTCTCGTGGGCAGCGGCGTGACGTGCCGGGCCAGCGTCGGCAGCTGCGACCTGCCCGAGCTGTGCACGGGAACGGGCGCCTCGTGCCCGAACGACATCTTCACCACCGGCGGCACCGTCTGCCGCGCCTCGACCGACGTCTGCGACACCGCAGAGACCTGCACGGGCTCGTCTGGCGTGTGCCCTGCGCAGGCCTACGCGTCGGCCTCCACCGTCTGCCGCGCGGCCTCGGGCACCTGCGACGTCGTCGAGAACTGCACGGGCAGCGGGCCCGCCTGCCCTGCCGACACCTTCCTGGCCGCGTCCACCGTATGCCGCCCGTCGGCTGGCGACTGCGACCCCTCCGAGACGTGTCTGGGAACGTCGGCGGCCTGCCCCACCGACCTCCGCGCGCCGTCTGGCACCTCGTGCCGCCCCTCGGCCGGAGCGTGTGACGTGTCTGAGACGTGCGACGGCACCAGCACCACCTGCCCCGCCGACGGCTTCCAGAGCTCGGCGGTGACGTGCCGCGCCGCTGCGGGGCCCTGCGACCTCGCCGAGAACTGCACCGGCTCTGGCCCGGCCTGCCCGGTGAACAACTTCCGCACGGCAGGCTTCGTCTGCCTCGCCGCGAGCGGCTCGTGCGACGTCGACGACACCTGCACCGGCGTGACGGCCGACTGCCCCATCACCTACGCCACCGCCTCGACCGTCTGTCGCGCCTCCGCCGGAGCCTGCGACGTCGCCGAGACGTGCACGGGCTTCGGCACCGCCTGCCCGGGCGATTCGAAGCGCGCCGCCGGCTTCATCTGCGGCGCCTCGAGCGGCCAGGCCTGCGACGTCGACGACACCTGTGATGGCGCGTCGAACACCTGCGCGCCGAAGTACACCAACGCCGGCGTCGAGTGCCGCGCGGCCACGGGCGCCTGCGACGTCGCCGAGACCTGCACGGGCTCGGCCGCTGCGTGCCCGGGCGATGGCTTCGCTTCTGCCTCGACCGTCTGCCGGGCGTCGGTGGGCGTCTGCGACGTCGCCGAGAGCTGCTCCGGCGCTTCGCCGACGTGCCCCGCAGACGGCTTCGCGAACGCGGCGACGGTGTGCCGCGCCTCGGGAGGCAGCTGTGACGTCGTCGAGAACTGCACCGGCTCGAGCGCCAGCTGCCCGGCCAACTCCTTCCTCGGCGCGGGCGTGACGTGCCGCGCCTCGGCCGGCGTCTGCGACGTCGTCGAGACCTGCTCGGGCTCGGGCGCCACCTGCCCGCCCGACACCTTCGCCAGCGCTGCGCTCGTCTGCCGCACGGCCGCCGACGTCTGCGACGCCGCCGAGAACTGCACCGGCGGCAGCGCGACCTGCCCCGCCGATGGCTACCTGCCGTCGAGCACCGTCTGCCGCACGTCGGCCGGAGGCTGCGACCCTGCCGAGAGCTGCAGCGGCGCGGGCATCGCCTGCCCCTCCGACACCGTGGGCTGCCAGTCGAACGAGTACTGCAGCGGCTCGACGTGTCTGGCCAAGCTGTCGAACGGCACCACGTGCACGACGAACGCGCAGTGCACCTCGGGCAACTGCATCGACGGCGTCTGCTGCAACACGGCCTGCGGCGGCACCTGCGACGCCTGCAACCTGGCTGGCTCCGTCGGCACCTGCACGCCCAACCCGGCGAGCACCGTCTGCCGCGCGGCCGCGGGCCCCTGCGACGCAGCCGAGAACTGTACGGGCTCGACCGCGACCTGCCCGGCCGACACCTTCCTCAGCAGCGCCACCACCTGCCGCGCCTCGACGGGCCCGTGTGACGTGGCCGAGCAGTGCACCGGAAACGCCGCTGCGTGCCCTGCCGACGTGCGCGCCGGGAGTGGAACGGTCTGCCGCGCGGCCGCCGGAGCCTGCGACATCGCCGAGACGTGCGACGGCACCAACGCGACGTGCCCGAGCGACACGCTCGTCACCAACGGCACTGTCTGCCGCACCGCCGCCGGCCCCTGCGACGTCACCGAGACGTGCAACGGTTCCGCGGCGTGCCCGCCCGACAGCAAACGCTCGGCTGGTTATGTCTGCCTCGCGGCGAGCGGCGCCTGCGACTACCCCGACACCTGTGACGGCGTGACCGACGGCTGCGCGGCGCGCTACCAGTCCTCCAGCTACGTCTGCCGCACGGCGTCTGGGCCGTGTGACGTCCCCGAGACGTGCTCGGGCTCGAGCACCAACTGCCCGGGTGACAGCTACCAGCCCGAAGGCACCTCGTGCGGCGCGAGCTCGTGCAGCGCCGGGGTGTACACCCCCGGGCCGCGCTGCATCCCCACGCCGACGTGCGCCGCCCAGGCGCCTTCGTCGTGCAACGGCTACGCGTGCAACGGCAGCAACTGCTACTCGAGCTGCAGCAACGACTCGCAGTGCATGAACACGCACTGGTGCAGCAACGGAGCCTGCGTCTTGAAGAAGACGAGCGGCGCAGCCTGCGTCGGCGCCAACGAGTGCTCGAGCGGCTTCTGCACCGACAACGTGTGCTGTGGCTCGTCGTGCAACGGCGCGTGCGAGTACTGCAACGGCGCGTCGCCGGGCGTCTGCACGCCGCGGCCCCAGTACACCGACGTCGAGGGCGGGTGCGGCACGTACACCTGCAACGGAGCCGGCGCCTGCTACACGAACTGCAGCTCGCAGGGCGTGTGCAGCTCGTTCTGCAAGACGGGCAACTACTGCACCGTCTCGGGCGCGTGCGTGGCCGACAAGTCGGCTGGAACGACGTGCGCCGACAACTGCGAGTGCGCCAGCGGCAACTGCGTCGACGGCGTCTGCTGCAACACGAGCTGCACCTCGGGCTGCTCGGCCTGCAACATTCCCGGCAGCGTGGGGACCTGCACCTTCCACACCGTCAACACCGACCCCGAGAACGTGTGCGGCACCTTCATGTGCAACGGCAGCGGCTCCTGCTACTCGACCTGCGCGGGTGGCTGCTCGGCGTCGTGCAAGTCGCCGAACTACTGCGCCTCAGGCAGCTGCAACAACAACGACAAGGCGCCTGGCTCGACCTGCGCCGTCGGCTGCGAGTGCACCTCTGGCACCTGCTCGGCGATGTTCGTCGACGGTGACGCCGACGGCTTCGGCGCAGGCGCCTCGGTGAATCGCTGCACCGCGCCCGGCGGAGCAGCACCGACGGGCTACTCGCTCGTGGGCACCGACTGCTGCGACGCCGACCTCAACGCCTTCCCCGGCCAGACCAACTTCTTCACCGCTCCCCGCCTCACCTGCGGCGGCTATGACTACAACTGCTCGGGCACCGAGACGATCCAGTTCTCCAACGGCTTCGCCGGCTGCACCCACAGCAGCTCGTGTGGAACACCGGCCTATGGCTACGAGTGCGTGACGAGCGGCTTCAGCCCGGGCTGGGCGAACTCGACCGGCTCGAGCTTCATCTGGACGACCGACCCCACTCCCCCGACGTGCGGGGTGACGCAGAAATGGGTGAGCGCCTGCAACACGTGGAGTGGCGTGTTCGCCTGCGGCAATCACAGCTACTGCAACTTCAACGTCATCGACAGACAGCAGGCTTGCCAATGAGTGCTTCCCGAGGAGCCGCGATGAGAGTCTTCATCTCAGCAGTCGTCTTGTCGTTCGTGCTGGCGTGTCAGAAGGGCCCTGACGCTGAGGGCCCGGTGGCGACGCGGGCTCCCGCCGTCGAGGTGGCCGCCACGCCACAGCCAGAGACCCCGAAGGCGCCAGCGGCCGACGCCCCACCGAAGCTGACCAGCAACCCCGACGGGACGCTCCGGCTCGAGTTCGTCGACCGCTGGGGCGCGAAGTTCGACGCCACCTACGAGAGCTTCACGTTCCTCGAGCGGGCACTGCCCACGGTGTCTCGCGGGCTCGACGACGCTCGGGCGGCTCAGTTGAAGCAGGCCGTCGAGGCGCAGCGCCCGCATTGAGCGGAGTGAGGACCGCGAGGCGCTCCAGACCAATGGTCGAGGTCACGCTCCTCTGTTCGAGGCAGCGAGCCGCTTGAGCTGGGGCCTCTCAGGCCAGTCGCGTGGAGCCGTGGAGTGGAGCCGCCTGAGCTGCGGCGCGTGGAACTGAGAGACGTGAGCGGAGTCCCTCGGAGCCGAGTCGCGTGGAGCCGAGCCGAGTCGCGTGGAGCCGAGCCGAGTCGCGTGGAGCCGTGGAGTGGAGCCGCGGTGAGCCGTACCGCGTGGCGCTGAGACACTGAGCGGAATCCCACGGAGCCGAGTCGCGTGGAGAGGAGTCGCGTGGAGCCGAGTCGCGTGGAGCCGAGTCGCGTGGAGCCGAGTCGCGTGGAGCGGAGTCGCGTGGAGCGGAGTCGCGTGGAGCGGAGTCGCGTGGAGCTGAGCCGAGAGCTCCGCAGCGTGACCTGAACCGCGTGACCTGAGCCGCGTGAGCTGTGAGACACGTGAGCGGAATCCCCACGGAGCCGAGTCGCGTGGAGCTGAGCCGCGAGCACCATGCCGCGAGATCTGAGGCGCCGAGTCGCGCGGAGCGGGTCCGTACGCCGAGGCGGACTCCTGTGCCCACAGTGCTGCTCCGCGGCCGAGCGTTGCCCGCCGTGCACACCGACGCCTGGTCAGCCGACCTCGGTCTGTCCCCTCACTCGGCCGAAGCGATGGCCTTCGGCGCGTTCAGCTTCGGCTCGAGGAAGAACAGCACCACCGCCGTCACCAGCCCGGTTGCGCCGACCGCGTAGGCGATGTTCGAGCCAAGCCCGAGGCTGTTCGCCTGGTCGAAGAGGGCCTGCGCTTCGTTCATCGGATGAACGCTGCTCCGCAACTTCGTCGACGCCATGCCCGCCAGCACGCCCATGGTGACACCGGCCGCGATGCCCGCTCCGCCAACCGCCGTCGCCACCCAGGTGTACGTGCGCGTCGGCGCTGCGGCGGTCACCGGCTCGACCGGCTTCACCACGTCGGCCCTCGGCGTCAGCACGGGCTGCGTCTTCACGGGCTCGACGACCGCGACGGCCTTCGCCTTCAGCGTGAGGTTCAGCTCCATCGACTTGTCAGCCGAGAGCACGACGTTCTTCTCGACCAGGTCGAAGCCCTCCTTCGTGACGCCGATGAGGTGGTTGCCGGGCTTGAGCTCCATGGTGAGCGGCGTCAGGCCGACGTACTTCTCGTCGATGGTCACGCGCGCCGACGACGGCTCGGTCAGCACCGCGAGCTGCTGCACCCCCGACTCCTTCAGCCGGCGCTCGAGGTTGGCGATGGCGTCGCTGACGAGCTCACGGTCTTTCGCCTCGGGAGCGATGCGCAGATAGTCGCGGTAGTTCTTCAGCGCGCGCGGCAGGTCGTTGAGCTGTTCGTAGCAGCGGCCGATGTTGAAGAAGATGGTCGGGTGCGGCTTGAGCCGGTACGCCTCTTCGAACTTCGCGATCGCCTCCGAGTAGCGCGCCTGCTTGTAGAGGCTCTGCGCCCACTGGAAGTACTTCTTCGCGGCGACCGTGTCGTCGTCGGTCTTCTCGGGCGGCTTGTCTGCCGTCGCGGCCGGCGCGGGAGCAGGGGCCGCCGCGGGCGGGGGAGCCTTCGCCTTCGCAGGCGCCTTCGCCGGGCCCGCCTGCAGCAACAACAGCACTGACAGTCCGATTGCGCTCATTCGTCACTCCGTCAGTACGGGTCTTCTTGAAGGTCCTTCACCGGCTCACCGTACGGGTTGGTGAGCAACGGGTTGGGCTTGTCGCCGGGTTTGTCGGCCGGCTTGTCGCCCGGCTTCCCTGCAGGCTTCGCGACGGTGCTCAGCTTCTTGAGCGGCAGGTTCAACGCGAGGTCGCCGATGGGCTCGAGCTTGACCTTCTCTTTCGCGTAGCCCGCCAGGCTCAGCTCGAGCTCGAGCACCGAGCCCTTCTCGAGCTGCACCTCGAAGGGCGTCACGCCGACGAGCGACTCGCCCTTGAAGATCTGCGCGCCCTCGGGCGTGGAGGTGAGCTTCACCAGGAAGCTCTTCGGGGTCACCACCACGGGCTCGACCTTCTCGATCTTCTCGAGCGGCGGCGGCGTGACGACGGGCGGCGTGACGATGGGCTCTGGCCTGGGTGGGTCGCTTGGCTTGAAGGCCATGAAGCCGCCGCCGGCCAGCAACACGAGCACGAGCGCGCCGCCGAGCGCCATCGGCAGCTTCGAGGTCGGCGGGAGCGCGACGGCCTCTTGCGTTCCCGTCGAGAGGGTGGCGGCCGGCGCGGCGGCGGCGGTCGCGGGCGCAGCGATGGCCGGCACCGAGCCGCTCGGCCGCGGAACGGGCGCGACAGGCAGACCCGACGAGGTGACGCGCACGGGGCTCAACGAGTGTGGCGTGGCCGTCGTGGGGAAGCGACCTGACGCGGTCGCCGGCGCCAGCTTCGCGCCCACGCGCAGGTGCGCCTGCAGGTTCTCGAGCACCTCGACGACCTTGTCCATCGTCTCGGGGCGGTTCTTCGGGTCCTTCTCGAGCATCTGGAAGATGAGGTCGTTGAGCGCGGCCGGCAGCGTCGCGGCGAGCGCCTCGGGAAAGGGCGGCGCCGGCTCGGTGACCTGCTTCACCATCAGAATGCTCGCGGTGTCGCCCTGGTATGTCGGCGTGCCGGTGAGCATCTCGTAGAAGATGAGCCCCAGCGCGTAGGTGTCAGTGCGGGCATCGACCGCGACGCCCATGGCCTGCTCGGGCGACATGTACTGCGGCGTGCCGACGACCATGCCCAGCTGCGTCTGGCCCCCTTCGCCCGGCCCCTTCGAGACCTTGGCCACGCCGAAGTCGAGCACCTTCACGAAGTCGGGCTGGCCAGGGCGCTGCAGCACCATGACGTTCTCGGGCTTCATGTCACGGTGCACGATGCCCTGTGCGTGAGCTGCCGCGAGCGCGCGCGCCGTCTGCAGCGCGACGTTCACCATGCGCAGGAGCGGCATCTTCCCTTCGCGGTGGAGCAGGCTCGCGATGGTGACGCCATCGAGGAACTCCATGACGAAGTAGAAGCGGCCTTCGTCTTCGGTCTGCCCGAAGTCCGAGATGTCGATGATGTTCAGCTGACCGATGCGGCTGGCCGAGATGGCCTCGCGCTTGAAGCGGTTGACGAACTCCTGGTCAGACGAGAGCGCGGGCAGCATCACCTTCACCGCGAACTGCTTGTGCAGCTCGATGTGCTCGGCCTGGTAGACCTCGCCCATGCCGCCCGCCGCGAGCTTCTTGATGATGCGGTAGCGGCCGGCGATGAGCGCGCCCTCGGGCAGCACGGTGCGGCCATCGGCCGGGGCCTGCGCTCCCACCGGTTCCGCCTCGGGCGCCGTGGGAATCGCGGAGCGGCGGGTGGCTTCGTCGCCCGTCTCCATGGGCGTCACGGGCGACGCGGTCAGCACGGGCTTCCAGTTGCCGCCGCTCGCCTTTGCGCCGACGGGCATCGAACGGAACGGCGTCGGACGTTTCGCGGTGGAGTCGAGCGAGACGGGCGGGCTGGCGAACGGAGTCGGCCGCTTCGCCGTCGCCTCGATGGGCGGGCTGGTGAACGGAGTCGGGCGGCGAGCCGTGGCCTCGAGGCGGACCTCACTCTGGCCAACCTGGCGCACGAGCAGCTCGAGCCGACCGAGCCGAAGCCTCGAGCCGACGGCGAGCGCCGACTTGGCGACCTGCGCGTCGTTGACCCAGAGCAGGCTCTGGTTGGTGAGGTCGCGAATCCACGGAACGCCTTTGGCGTCGATGGCCACCTCGGCGTGAACGGGCTGCACCAGGGTGGGCTCGAACCGCAGGCCTGCTTGCGGGCCGGAGCCGATGGTGAAGCGCTGCGACGGAAAGGCCCAGGCTTTCGCCTCGGGTGCACCAGCCAGCACGAATTCGAAAGCGCTCATCCCCGCGTCGAAGGGTATCACGAAGGGAGATGCACGACGTGTTGCGGTTGGATCAGAAGCGAGGGTCGCTCTGGGACATCGTCCCACACGTCAGCGGCGCAGGTTTTCGACGCCGGCGGAACAGGAGCGCCGCGAGCACGAGAGGCGAGACTCCGGCTGCGCTGGAGCAACCGCCGATGACCGTGTCGGCCTCGCCGCCGCTGACAACGCCCTTCCACGTCACGGTCAACTTGCCCGAGACCGATTCTCCCGAGATGCCACTCGCGACGGCCTCGATGACGTTGGCGCCGCGCGTGAGCGGAACCGTCGCCGAGAAGCCTCCGGCGCCCACGAGCTCGGCGGTGACGCCGTTCACCTTCACACCCGCGACGTCGAAGCCCGTCACCTGGCCATAGACCGTCACCGAGTCGGTCATCACCTCGGCGCCGTCCATCGGCTCGATGAACTTGAGGCCGGCCTCGGTCGTCATCGACGAGCCGACGGTGAGCGCGACGTCGACCGTGATGCGCCGGTCATCGGGAATGCTCACGGTCTCGGTCGACGTGACGTGGCCGTTTGCACGCGCGACGAGCGTGTAGTCGGCCGGCACCGTGCCCACCGCGAGCGAGTACCTGCCCTGCGCGTCCGTCGTCGCGGTCGAGACCACCGTGCCGCTCGACGCCTCGCGCAGCTCGACCGTCGCGCCTTCGATGGCGACCGCTCCGTCGCCGGCCTTCGTCACCGTGCCCACGACACCGGCGAGGAACGACGCCGTCACGGTCGCGGTACCTTCGTTGTTCGCTCCATCGCGCGCCTTCACCACCAGCGTGTTCGTGCCCGGCGCGAGCTTGAGCTCGACGGTGAACCCGCCTGCCGTGACGGGCACCACCTGCTCGGCGCTGCCGTTCAACGAGACGCGCACCTCGGAGACGGCGCCGCGGTCGTCGCTCGCCGTGCCCTGCACCTGCACCACCGCCACGTCGAGCATGGCGCCCGGCGCCGGGTTGTTCACCATCACCTCGGGCGCGCGCGTGTCGGGCATCGAGGTCGACGTCATTCCGACGTTCGCCGTCGCCGTCTGGCCGGCCGTCACCGCGCGCGACGCCTGCGCCTGCTGGTACCCGGTCTTCGTCACCGTCACCGTGTACGTGCCTGCGGGCAGCGCCACCGAGTAGTCGCCCGTCGCGTTCGTCGTCACGGTCTGACCATTCACCGCCACCGAGGCGCCGCTGATGGGCTGCGAGAGGTCGTTCGCGTTCGCCGGGTTGAACACGAACACCTTGCCCGAGAGCGTGCCGTTCTGCGCCGTCATCGGGTTGATCTCCATCGAGCCCCAGGTCTGCGCGCCGGTGGTCACCGCGCGGGTGACGGTGTTCGTGCCGTAGCCGGCCTTCGTGACGTTCGCCGTGTACGAGCCGGGCGCGAGCTGAAACTGGTACAGGCCATCGGCCGCGGTGGTGACGCTCTGGCCGTTCACGGTGACGACGGCGCCGGCGACGCGGTTGGTCGAGCTGCCGCCCTGAAAGATGACGCCGATGAGCGTGCCGTTCGCCGGTGGCGTGGTGCCGCCGGTGACGAGGCCCATGTACTTCGTCCAGTTCCAGCCGCTGCCGGGGTCGGTGTGGCCGCCGGTGTTGCAGTTCGGCGCGACCTCGGCGTGGCCGATGATGCGGGTGCGCGTCTTCGGAATGCCGTGGCGATCGGCGATGTAGCGGGTCAGCTTGGCCGACTCCGTGTACATCGCGTCGGTGTACCAACGCGCCGGGTCTTGCACGTAGCCCTCGTGCTCGATGCCGATGCTGCGCGAGTTGTAACACTGCGCATGCCACGCAGTGTCTGCGTGCTCGACCATCTGGGTGATCTCTCCGTCACTCGAGCGCACGAGGTAGTGCGACGACACCTGCGCGCTGGTGTTGAGGAACCACGAGCGCGAGCCGGCGTAGCTGCCCTGCATCGTGTGAATGACGACGAACTCGTAGGTGGAGCGGCCGTTCGTGTAGTTCGGCGACTGCACGTAGGTGGCGCGGCCGGGGTAGTCACCGAGGCCATCACGGCGGGCCTGCACGGCCGGCGCGTGATGCTCCCACGCCGTCCACGTCGGGGCCTGGAGCACGACGCCATCGGCCTGAGGTGCGGTGAAGCCCTTCGCGACCGCGCGGTACACGTCGGCGGCCCACTCGTGCGCGGCGTCGGCCGAAGCGAAGCCCATGTACAGCGACAGCGCGTGGTACCAGTCACCGGCGTTGCGCGCGTCGAGCGAGGGTTGATCGACGTGGGTGCGGTCGAACAGCTCGCGCAGCACCGCGGCCGCGCCACGAATGTTCGCCGCGGGCTCGACGGCGAGCTTTCCACGCGTCACGCCGGTCAGCGCCATCGCGCGAGTCTGCAGCTTCCAGTCGTCGCGCTCGGCGAGCTGCATGAGACCGAGGCCGCCCGACGCCGACTCGAGGTTCGCCGAGGCAGACACCCGAGTCTCGACCCAGGCGATGCCCTTGAGCAGCTCGACCGGCACCTGGTACTCGCGCGCGGCCGACTCGAACGAGCCCTCGAGCGACGAGCGGTTGGTGGTGACGGGAGCGGGAGCGACTTCAGCGGCCTGACAACCGGCCAACACGAGCAGCGCTCCCACGGCGAAACGCGAGACGTCCATGCAGAGCACCATCGGGGAATAGGGCGGGCTCTGTCCAGCAGGCGGCGGGGGCGTCACGCAGGGGCGACACAAACCGATCGCCCCCGAATGGGATTGTGGTTCACCAGCGCAGCCGCGTGTTCCAACCGTGGGGCGCGATGGGCACGAGCAGCTCGGCGCCGCGGCGCAGCAGCTCGGCCTGCGGCGACAGGCCCTTCTCTTCGCGAACGTCGGCGAGCACCTCGTGCCATGCGTCGGTCGCCAGCTTCGCCTCGCCCACGAGCGTCTGCCGGAGCGCGTGACGGGCGCGCTTGTGTGGCGCGTACGGCCTCGCCTTGTATCGACGCGCGTTGTGAAAGGAGCGGCTCATGCGGCCGCAGACGTGTCTCCTTCGAGCGCCTGACGGTCACTCCTTGAGGTGGGCCTCGACGGCCTCACGTGCGACGGGCCCGAAATGGCCGACGAAGAAGAGCGTCGCCTTCGGCGCGAGGTCCTTCAGCACGCGGCGCACGTCGCGGCGGTTCTGCTCGACGTCGCATTGGTAGAAGTGCGTCTCGGCGCCGCGGCCGACGATTCCACCGCGGAAGAGGTCGCCGACGAGGGCGACGTCGCCGACGGTGACGATGAGCGAGCCCTTCGTGTGCCCGGGAACGCGGGTGACGGTCGCGTCGAGCCCCGTGAGCGGCTTCAGGTCGAGCGCGTCGGTCACCAACGTGTCGGCCGAAGAGCCGGTATACGTCGCCGACTCGTCACCGCTCTTGCGCAGGTTGCCGATGAAGCCCGTCGGGCAGAGCGGCTCGTTCTTGCCGCTCGTGTACATGCCCTCGTCTCCTTCTCCGACGATGACGGGCACCTTCCACCGTTCGTGCAGCGCAGCAGCGGCGCCGGCGTGGTCGGCGTGCGCGTGACTGACGACGACGGCTTTGAGCTTTCCACCCTCGACGCCGGCCGCCTTCAGGTCGGCCTCGAGTTGCTCGACGTTGCGCTGGTAGCCCGTGTCAAAGAGCACCGCGCCGCCCTC
>JAEUJR010000500.1 GCA_016793585.1 Archangium sp. | reverse complement strand
CTGCACGCCGCGCACGTGAAGACCGACCTCTCGGGCCAGCCGATGGCCATCGTGCACCGCGACATCTCGCCGCAGAACCTCTTCGTCACCCGCGACGGCATCACCAAGGTGCTCGACTTCGGCGTGGCGCGCTCGGCGCATCGCAGCTCGAAGACCGAGGTCGGCGTGGTGAAGGGCAAGCTCGGCTACGTGTCGCCCGAGCAGCTCGAGGCCGTCGAGCTCGACGGGCGCTCCGACCTCTATTCGCTGGGCGTGGTGCTGTGGGAGCTGCTGGTGCTCGAGCGCCTCTTCGCGCGCGCCAGCGACGCCGAGGTGCTGCGCGCCATCATCGAAGGCCGCGTCGCGGCGCCGTCGACGAAGCGCAAGGGCCTGCCGAGAGAGCTCGACGCGCTGGTGCTCAAGGCGCTCTCGCTCGACCGCGACAAACGCTTCGCCACCTGCGAGGCCTTCGCCACGGCGCTCGAAGACTTCCTCTCGGAGCACAAGACGCCGTCGTCGCCTTCCCGCCTCACGCGCTGGCTGGCGGGCCTCTTCGAAGGCGCGCCCACGGTGACGGCGCCGTCGGCTCCCGCCCCGCGAAGCCCCGACGAGAAGACGAAGACGCGCAAGCTGAAGGCCGTCGAGAAGAAGAAGGAGCCAACGCTCGAGCAGGCCGACGACTTCCTCGGGGCGGTGGAGCAGTTCCTCGGGCGTGACACGCGCCGCAAGACGAACCTGCTGCCTGCGGCGAGCGCCTTCATCGGCCGCGAGAAAGACCTGAGCGCGCTGACGGCCTCGTTCGACGAAGGCGCGCGGCTGGTGACGCTCGTGGGCTTCGGCGGCATGGGCAAGACGCGGCTCGCCCAGCAGTACGCCTCGACGCAGCTGTCCGGCTACGAGGCCGATGGCGGCGTCTGGTTCGTCGACCTCGCCGAGTGCCACTCGCTCGAGCAGGTGGCCAAGGCGGTGGCGCAGGCGCTCGACGTGCAGGTGCCGATGAACGCCACCTCGGACGCGACGGTGACGCACGCCGGGCGCACGCTGAAGTCGCTCGGCCGCGCGCTGGTGGTGCTCGACAACTTCGAGCAGCTGGTGCCCTTCGCGCAGGCGTCGGTGGGGGTGTGGCTGACGAAGGCGCCCGAGCTGCGGCTGCTCGTCACCAGCCGTGAAGCCCTGCAGGTGGCCGGCGAGGTGGTGCAACCGCTCGAGCCCCTGCCCGTCGGCGGCGTGGAGTCGGCCGCGATGCAGCTGTTCCGCGCGCGCGCCGAGCTCGTTCGGCCCAGGGCGCTGAGCCGCGCCGAGCTCGAAGACGTCGCCCACATCGTCGAGCGCCTCGAAGGCCACCCGCTCGCGCTCGAGCTCGCCGCGTCACGGCTCTCGGAGCTGTCGGTGCGTGAGGTGCGCGACCGCCTGCGTGAGCGCTTCGACCTGCTCGGCGGGCGCGCGACGAAGAACACCTACCGCCACGCCACGCTGTGGAACACCATCGACTGGTCGTGGCAGCTGCTCTCGCCCGCCGAGCAGCAGGCGCTCGCGCAGCTCTCGGTCTTTCGCGGCGGCTTCACGCTCGACGCCGCCAGCAACGTCATCGACGTCGACGGCAAGAAGGGCAAAGGCCCAGTCGACCTCGTGCGCGCGCTGCACCGCAAGTCGCTGGTGCGCTACTTCGCCGTGCCCACGCTGCCAAAGGAGCTGCGCCTGGGCCTGCTCGAGTCGATTCACGAGTTCGCCGCCGAGAAGCTGACCGCCATGGATGGGGAGGGCCGCGCGCGACGGCGTCACGCCGCGCACTACCTCGACGTCGGCCGCGAGTGGGCCAGCGCCGTCGCCAACGGCACCTCGCTCGACGCGCTCACGCACCTCGAGGTCGAGCGCGAGAACCTCACCGAGGTGTTCGACCGCGCGCTGTCGTCGATGCCACCTACGCAGACGACGGCCACCACCGCGCTGGGCGCTCTCGAAGCGCTCGAGCCCGTCTTCCTGCGCAAAGGGCCCTTCTCGGCGCACCTGGCGCTGCTCGACGACGCGCTCACCGTGGCGCGCAACGTGGGCGTGAAGAGCACCGTCATCGCGCGGGCCATGCAGCAGCGGGGAAACCTGCAGCGCACGCTCGGCCGGCCCCAGCTCGCGGTGGAAGACCTCTCGCGTGCCGTCAGCATCGTCGAGTCCACCGGTGAGAAGGCGCTCGAGGGCCGCATTCGCAGAGACCTCGCGGTGGCGCGCTTCGTGGCGGGCGACGTCGAGTCGGCGCGTGACTGGCTGGTGAGCGCGTTGTCGGCCGCCAGAGAGAGCCGGGACGAAGCGCTCGTGCTGCAGACGTTGTCGTCGCTGGCCATCGTGCAGGTGGCGATGGGTGAAGTCGACGAAGCGGCGCTGTGCTGCGACGAAGGGCTGCCGCTGGCCAGGAAGCGCGGCGACTCCACGACCGAGGCGCGGCTGCTCGGCAGCCTCGGCACCATCTACCAGGAGCAGGAGAAGCTCGACCTCGCCCTCACCTTCTTCACCGAGGCCGTCGCGCGCGCCAACGCCGTGCGTGACGTTCGCCTCGAGGGCTACTTCGTGGGCAAACGCGCGGGCGCGCTGCTGGCGCGGGGCGAGTACGAAGCCGCCGAGAAGCCGCTCGAAGACGCCATCACCCGGCTGGCCGAGGTCGGAGACCTTCGTCACGAGGGGCTGTTCCTCACCTACCTCGCGGTCGTGCAGCTGCACCGTGGGCACTTCGCGCAGGCGCGCATCACGTTGTCGGCGGCGCAGGTGCGGCTCGAGGCCGTGAAGGACCCGCTCTCGCTCACCGCGCTCGCGATTCGCCGGTTGCACGTCGAGGTCGCCGCGAAGGACGCCGGGCCGAAGGAGGCCCGCGCGATGCTGGCCGACGTTCGCGCCGCGCGTGGCAGCCGGCGGGCGCGCACCGGGCAGAGTGAAGAAGTGCGCATCGCGGCGCGCGCGCTCGAAGACGCGCTGTCGAGCTGA
>JAEUJR010000453.1 GCA_016793585.1 Archangium sp. | reverse complement strand
GCGCGCCATGCCGACACTCACCGCCGAGCAGGCCCAGATCGAGCTTCGCTCGAGAATTCGCACCTACTTCTTCTCGGTCGTCGGGCTCCTGCTCGTCGCGTTTCTCGTGGTGCCGTTCGTCTTGACGGTGGTGCTCGTCGCCGCCGGCATGAGCAAGGAGCAGGCAGGGCCCGTCGTCGGCGCCAGCGTCGTCGTGAGCATGCTCGGTGTCGCCGCCATGTCCTGGTACCTCGTGTACCGGCTGTGGAGATGCCCGGCGTGCGACGCGAACATCTACTGGCTGGTGAGCTGGAACATGTCGTTCTTCGCCGGCGCGTACGGGAAGAAGTCGTGCCCGAAGTGCGGCATCGAGCTGTTCGGCCCTCGCAGCTCGCGGCGCTTCATTCTCGTGTTGCTCGGCATCGCGCTGCTGCTCGGAGCGCTCGGCGCCATCATGAGCCTCGGCGCGCGCCGGCCCCGAACGCCCGCACCCGCGACCGCTCCTGCAACGCCCTGATCAGAACTTCCGCGTGAACGGCATCGGCGCGCGCATGCGCACGAGCAGCAGAATCGGAATCGCCACGTAGGGAATGTTGAAGGCGAGGAACTTCACCGCGTTCGTCGTCTGGTACTGCGGCTCTCCGAAGAACTCGACGCCGAAGACGATGATGCCGGTGATGGTGCTGATCATCGTCGCGTAGATGACGGCGGGCAGCTGAATGCCGTTCTTCCCCTTCACGAGGCAGTACGAGAGGACGAAGTAGAACGGCCCGTACACGAACGTCGACAGCCCGGTGACGATGCGCATCCAGATGGGGGCGTTCATGAACAGGGGGTCGGCGTCGATGGCGTACCAGTAGTTCGCTCGCGCGAGCGCGTTGGAGCTGTCGGGCGTGATGGGAATGCCGAGCGTCGGAATCGCGTCGCTGATGCCGCTGGTGAGCGCGAAGACGAGGAAGATGACGGCGAAGAAGATGTCGATCTTCCGGTCTTTGAGCGGAAGGTTGGCGGGGGTCGACGACATGGAGCGAGCCAGCTAGCGCAGCCCTCGCCCGTCGTGAATCGTCGAGTGGCTAGCGCAGCACGTCGGTGGGCGACTTCGCGGTCACGAGCCGAGCGGCCCATTGCTCGAGCTGCTTTGCCTCGGCCTTCGCCAGTTTGTTCTGCACCGTCTTCGGAACCTTGCCGAAGCGGGCCTTCCACTGAAGAACGAGGAGGCGCCGGAGCACCGAGAGCGTCTCTTTGCGACCCTTCTGGAGTCCCTTCTGAAGGCCCTTCTGAAGACCTTTCTGAAGGCCCTTCTGGAGACCTTCTTCAAGCCCCTGTTCGAGACCCTGCTCACGGCCCGCTTTGCGGGCGAGCTCGCGCTCCTCATCGAGCCCGGCATAGGCAATGTCTTCGACCGTCACGGTGCGCGTGTCCGGGCCCATCCAGAAGAGCTTCCGAATCTTCTTCGCCTGCGCAGGGGTCAAGCTCACGGTCTTGAGAAGGTACATGACGGCGCGACGGTGGTCATCGGGGGCCTGGGCGTGGAGGCGCTCCATGGTGTCGGTCCAGACCGGAGCCTCACCAATCAGCCGGTCTGCGCTCGAAGACGACGCCAACAACCACAGCGCGAGCCGCGTGAACTCGGGGCCAGGCCGCTGAACCAACGACTCCGTGCTCACGTTCGCGAGGTCGTCGAGCACGAACTCGAACTCGGGAATCACCGACGACAACACACGCAGCTCGTCGTCGAGCTCGACCACCTCGGAGAACGAGCGTGGCCCCTTCCAGCCGCCCGGCACGTTCGACAAGACCATCGGCACCAGCATCGGCAGCATTCGGCGCTCGGGTTCACGGCCGAGCACGCTCATCCACACGCTCGTCATGTAGCGGAGGAGCCGCCAGGGCATCAGCGCGTCGCTCTTTCGTTGGTGCTCGAGCAGCACGTAGACGAACGCCTCGCGTCGTTGCTGAGCGATACGAAACGTCGCGTCACTCTCACTGTGCGCCAGCGACTCGTCGATGAAGCGCGTCTGCAGCAGGTCGACGCGGCTGAAGTCGAGGCTCCGCACGAAAGGCGGAGGCAGCAGCACCTCGGCTTCGCTCCGCAGCGCCTCAGGCCGTGCGAACGCCGCGCGAAAGAGACTGTCGTGGTGTGACTGGTACTTCGAGACCCGCTTCGTCGGCTGCTTCACGGCTGGTCGCGAGAGCAGAATCGGTGCCGGAGCCGAGCTGCTCGCACTTCTCGAAGGTTGCTCGCGCGAGTCACGTCTCGTCACCGAGACTGAAAAGTCTCTTCGTCCGCGTCTCGTGGCTCGAGAGTTTCAGCTACTCCGCGAGGGCGCTGTCGACGACCGAGCGCATCAGCCCGTTGGGGAACCGTCGGCGGAACTCGTTCGCCACGTTGTTCGCCTCGATGGAGCGGCCTGCGCGCACCAGCGCCATCACCTGCAGCGCCATGCGCTCTTCCGTGAGCTGTCCCTTCGGGAAGCGCTTCTCGTGCTGTGTCAGCGCTTCGAGCGCGGCCGTCGCGTCTTGCCTGGCCATCGCGGCGCGCGCCTGCTCGACGTAGCTCTTCTCGAGCGCGAGCTGCTCATCGGCGGTCAGCTTCGGCATCGGCGGCGCGACGAGCGCGGGCCTGGGCTCGACCTTCTCGACCGGCGCCTCGACCACGGGCGTGGGAGGCGGCGGTTCGACCGGCTGCTCGGCCGCCTTCACGACGACGGGCGCGGGCTGCTCCGCGGGCTTCGGCGTCGCCACGACGGAGTGAACGCCAGCGCCAATCGCTCCACCGACGGCCAGCGACGCGACGCTCGCGCCCACCACCAGCTTCGTCACCACCGCCTTTGCGACGAAGCCGCTCGCTCCAGCGCCGACACCCGCTCCACCCGAAGGAGCGGCCGGTGACGACGAGCCACCACCGCCGCCCTGCGACGAGCCACCATCACCACCGGGCGCGTCGAACAGCTCGGTCGAGAGCCGCGACATCAGGCGCGCCTTCGCACCGGCCGGCGCCGCGCCGATGGGCTTCTCGGCGTCGAGCAACGCCTTCAAGTCTGCCGACAAGGGCTCGAGGTCGTCAGGCGTCATGACGCTCCTCCTCTGAGCCGGGTGACTGCTTCTTGAAAGTCACGCCGCGCGAGCCGCAGCCGCGAGTAGGCCGTGTTCAGCGGCACCTCGAGCGCCTCGGCCACCTCGGGAATGCCGTGCCCCTCGAGCTCGTGCATCACGAAGACGGCGCGGCGCTCGACGGGCATCGACTCCATCGCCTTCAGCACCAGCTGCTTCGCCTGCTTCGTCTCCATCTGCGCCTCGGGCGTCGGCCGCTCGTCCGTCGAGTCGGGCTCGGCGTCGGCGACCTCTCGTTTCTGCCACGCCTTGTCGCGAAAGTCGGAGGCCACCCGGTACGCGATGCCGAACAGCCAGGGCCGCACGGGCCGCGAGGCGTCGTAGTCAGCGAGTTTCTTCCACGCGGTGACGAAGACATCGTGCGCGACGTCTTCCACGTGCGCGTCGGGAATGCCGAGGCGGCGCACGGAGCTCCACACGTAGTCGAACTCGGCTTCGTAGAGCCGGTTGAAGTCTGCGCGGGTCGGTGCGGGCTTCGGCTCCATCGACGGCGCGCACCGTAGCAGACGAACTACGGCACCACGTCTCCCCACAGCTTGAAGTGAAGTGACGCGAGCGCGGTGAACGCGAACTGGCCAGACGCCCAGACGGGAACGCCACCGATGGCCAGCGTCACCCGCGGCTGCACGAGCGCGTTCGCCGAGAGCCTCACGCGCACCAACGAGCCGATGGGCACGTCGAGCACGCCACCGCCGCCGAGGCCGAAGAAGAGCGCGCCTTGCGGCCGTGGGTTCGGCAGGTCGACGGCCCAGGCCTGCAGGCTGCCGACTTTCGCGGTGAGACACAGCCCGAACACGAGCCACTTCGCGCAGCCCGAAACGCCTCCGTCGAGCAGCAGCGCGCGCACGCCGCCGCTGCCCACGTTCAACGAGCCCGGCGTCGTGAGCCCGAGGCGCGCGGTGAGCAGGCTGTAGCGGGTGCCCCAGCTCACGTGCAGCTCGCCCAGCGCAGCGACCGTCGGCACCTGACCGATGGAGACGCCACCTCCGAGCCCGGCCGAGATGGCGTTGAGCGGTGGCAGCGCTTCCTTCTTCTTCACCGGCGGCAACGGCTGCATCGACGAGACGGGTGGTCGGGGCAGGGGCGGAAGCTCGACCGGCACCGGCTGTGGCGTGGCCTTCACGGGCGGTGGGCGTGGCGCATCGGGCGGGCGACTCAGCGGCGGCCCGGCCCAGTCGTCTTTCACGCCTGCATCGACCGGCGCGGGAGCGGAGCGCGTCAACACCATCGGGTCGATGACGATGGCCGACGCGAGCACCACGGCGCCCGAGAGCTCGGTGCAGTCTGACGAGGTCGACGTCAGCTCGCGCCGGCCCGTCTCTTTCCCCGAGAGGTCGACGAGCGAGACGACGGCGAGGTGACGGCTCGCGTCGGCCGAGAACCGAACCGTGAGCAGGTGGTGGTCGTTCTTTGGCGCCGTCGACGGCTTCTTCGTCGCATCGAACGGGTTCGCGAGGTCGTCGTCGGGCTGTGCGGGTGTCGCGAGCGGCGCGACGTCGAGGAACGGGTCTTTCCCCAATCGTTCGGCGATGGCGCGGCGCAGACGTGGCTGGTCGGGACACGTCGTCGCGCGCTCGTCGCGTTGCACCTCGAGCGTCCACGTCGAGGTCAGCACGAGGCTGAGCAGCACCGGCGTCACCGGCACGCTCCAGCGCTGCACGTGGTGCCTGCGCTGCAGAGGCGACAGGCCGCTCCGCCCCGGCCACACGTGGTGTCCGAGTTGCCCTGCAGACACGTCGCGCCGGAGCAGCAGCCGTTGCAGTTGGCGGGAGAGCAGGGAAGGCACGCGCCGTTGATGCATCGCTCGCTGAGCGCGCACCGGCTGCAGACGTCGGCCCGCGTTCCGCACGCGACGTCGCTGGTGCCATCGAGACACGCGCCGTTCGAGCAGCAACCCGCGCAGGCGCCGCAGGTCGAGGCCGGCTTGCACAGGCCGTCGAGGCATCGCCCCGAGCACGGCTGACATGGGCCGGTGGTGCCGCAGAAGTTCGAGTCTTGCTGTGCGAGCGGCACGCAGCGCCCGAAGTCACAGCAGCCGTTGCACGACGGGCACGGCGGGGAGTCGGCCAGGTCGAGCCGCGTCTCACACGCCACCAGCGAGAGAAGGAGCAGCACCCACCAGCGACGCATCGCGCGCACCATACCCCGCCACCTTCTGGCCTCTGCTTCGTTTCGCGGGCGCAGGTCGACTCATTCCAGTGCGTTGGCCGATACACGTCTGGCCACCCTGGGAATTGGGTCGGGCTCGGCGCTTCCGTCACGCCTCTGTGCAGGGTTCGAGCTTCCGGCGTGCCGTCGCGGCTTCCGAGGGCGACCTTGACGACACGCAGCGCGAACGCTCGAAGCGTCGACAGCTGATCAGTTCGGCTTCGCGTCGGCGAGCAACGTCTTGAGGCGCGGCACGAGGTCGTCGACGGCGCCAGGACCCTTCACGGAGCCTTCGATGTGTTTCCCCGTCGCTTTGCCGTCTGGCCCTGGCAGCGCGAAGACCGGAATGAACTGCGACTCGTAGCCCGACAGCAGCATTCGCTCTGCGTCGGCCTGCGCATCGAAGGCCACGAGGTCGAGCGCGCCCAACTTGCCGGTGAGCTCTCCGCGGTCGACGGCCTCGTGGAAGTAGCGGCACGGCTCACACCACGGCGCGCCGGCGTAGAGCAGCACGCGCCGGTTCTCGGCCTTCGAGCGCTCGAGTTGGTTGGCGAGAATCGTCGAGACCGGCCCATCCATCGGAGGGGTGATGAAGCGCACCGTCGCGGTGGGGTCGACGGCGGGAGCGGGCGGCTGCTGCTTCGTGCAGGCGAGGAACAGACAACCGCAGACGACGAGGAGACGCATGAGGCAGACGTTCGCCGAGCCAGCGCAGCGTCGCAACTCTCGCGCACCTGGGAGACACTCTTCGAGCGCGTATGACCGAAGCCGACCTGCTCGCCGCCATCGCCCGAACGCCCGCCGCCGAGGAGCCGCGCCTCGTCTACGCCGACCTGCTCGCCGAGCGGGGCGACCCTCGCGGAGAGTTGATGCACCTGCAGCTGAAGCTCGCGAAGCAGGAGGACGCGGCGGTGCGACGACGGGAGCGGGCCCTCATCGAGCAGCACCATGAACGACTGCTCGGAACACCGTTCTCGCCCGACATCACCTGGAGCTTCGACCGCGGCTTCCCCACCGGCCGCTTCGCGCACGCCGGCGTCTTCGTGACCGTGCGCAACGGACTCTTCGGGTGCCTGCGCTGCTTCGCCGATGGCACGGCCATCAAGGTCTCCATCGGCGGCGCGTTCGGGTTGAGCTCGCTCGAGCGGGTCGTTCAATGGTTCGTGCGCGGCTACCACGACTCGGGGCCCTACGAGGTGGCGCTGGGCGACCACGCGTCTCCGGCGTTCACCAGCACCATCACCAGCAGCGCGGGCAGCGTCGAGTATCGCGGCATCATCTCGGGCCGCGTCATCACCCTCGACTGGAAGAGCCACATCAACGGCGCGACGGGGCAGGACCGCTTCGAGTTGATGGGCACGCAGCTGTGTGACGGGAGGCTGCCCTGACGATGGATGCGTGGAGGAAGCGGGGTTGCTAGCAGTGCGCGATGAACGCGCCGCTTCGTTGGAGTCTGCTCGACCTCGCCACCGTCGCTCCCGGGCAGTCGGTTGGTGCAGCGCTCGCCGACACCGTCTCGCTGGCGCAGCACGCCGAGCGCCTCGGCTTCGAGCGGGTCTGGTACGCCGAGCACCATAACTTCGCCTCCATCGCGTCGTCGTCGCCTGCGGTGTTGATTGCCCACGTCGCTGCGCACACGAAGGCGATTCGGATCGGCGCTGGTGGCATCATGTTGCCCAACCACGCGCCGCTCACCATCGCCGAGCAGTTCGGCATGCTCGAACACCTGCACCCCGGGCGAATCGACCTCGGCCTCGGCCGCGCGCCGGGGACTGATCAGGCCACCTTTCGGGCGCTGCGCCGCCGCCCCGAGTCGGCCGACGCGTTTCCCAACGACGTGCTCGAGCTGCAGGCGTTCCTCGATGACGAGTCGGCGATTCCCGGCGTGCACGCGAACCCGGGGCGCGGCACGCACGTACCGCTCTACATCCTCGGCTCGTCGCTCTTCGGCGCCTCGCTCGCCGCCGAGCTCGGGTTGCCCTACGCGTTCGCCTCGCACTTCGCGCCGCATGCCCTCGAAGAGGCCGTCTCGCTCTATCGCGCGCGGTTCCGGCCGTCGGCGCAGTCGAAGGCGCCGTACGTCATCGCGGGGCTGAACCTGGTCGCGGCGCCCACGCGCGCCGAAGCCGAGGCGGAGTTTCACGTACGCAAACGCGGCATGGTGTCGGCGCTGTTTGGCCGCGGTCGAACGCTGTCGGACGACGAAGGTGATGCCTTGCTTCGTTCTCCGGCGGGTGAGCAGGTCGCGCAGATGCTCTCGTGCGCCGCGGTGGGAACACCCGATGACGTGAGGCGCGCTGCCCAGGCGTTCGCGGTGCGCGCGCAGGCCGACGAGCTGATGCTCGCGCTCGGGTCGCCGACGCTCGAGGGCCGGGTGCGGTCGATGGAGCTGCTTCGCGCGTCGCTCCGTTGACGTGACGTCGGGCCGGCGAGCCTCGACCGTCACGTCTTCGTCGGCTTCCGTCGTCGCGTGCCCGAGCTCGCGCAGCAACGCGGGGAGCGTCGCCAGTCGTTCACCGAGCTCGCGCAGGCCCGCGCGCACGAAGCCTTCGTTCTCACCGAAGGTCGGCAACAGCCCGCGCCAGTCGACGTCGCCGCCCTTCTCGAAGCCGCTCCACTGCGTCGTGCGGGTGACGCCCTCGAGGTCCATCGTCATCGGCGCGAAGTCGTAGACGGGCGCGAGCCATACGGAGTCGGCGCTCTTGAGCAGCGCCGTGTTGCGTCCGTGGTTGTCGGAGTTGCCAAAGACGAGGTTGAGCAGGTCGCGCTGCACGTACTCGAGCAGCAGCTTCGGCCAGTCGGCCGCGGGCACGAGCGCACGCAGCGCGCAGCACGTCTTGGTGACGCAGCCTCGCGCCGGGCCGTGCTTTGAGCAGTGAGAACATCGACTCGACGCCCAGGAGAACCTCCCGGCCTTCATGCCGACGCACATCGAAGCGCGGCAGCAACAGGCTCGGGCCCTCTTCGTCGCTCTTCAACTCTTTAAGTACTTGAAGAACGGGAAATTCGACGCACTTCGCGTACTTCAAGATACGAATGCTCACCGCGCCGAAACGAGCGTCGGGGCCACTGGAGGCGTCGCGGGCACGTTCTGGGCGAGGGCGTTCTTCACGATGGAGGTCGGCACGACAGCGACGCCCGCGAAGATGCCGAAGGCGCGTGACGTGGGCAGAAAGCCGGCCTCGACGCCCGCGCTGAAGGCAATCTGTGGAATCGGGTTGATGTTGAGCGACACCCACCAGCCGCCATCGACGGGCACCCGCTCGGCGTCTCCATAGAAGCCCCACGGCCCCGTCGAGGTGCCCCACACATCGTTGAAGTTCCACGTGGCGGTGAGCGAGGCTCCGCCGCGGGGCGCCGGCGTGCCTGCGAGGTCGAACGCGTTGAAGGTGAGCGTCGCGTCGAACACCAGCTTGCCGAACGTCTTGCTCGCGTACAGCCACGCCGAGAGGTCGATGGTCTGCTGCAACGCCTCCCCATCGAAGCGCGTCGGCACCGACACGTGCAGCGACGTCGAGACCGTCGGCGCGAAGTCGCTCTCGTCGAGGAGCACGTACTTGCCCGCGAGCGAGACGCCGTCGAACGCGTGGCCACCCAGCGTGTTGGCCCACACGAGCATGTTCGCGGTCGCCAGCTGCAGCTGCAGGTGGTCGGTGAGCGAGTACTTGAGAATGAGGTTGCTGCCGTGCACGAGGTCGAAGCTCGTGCCCTGCGCGTCGCCCGAGTAGTTCGTCTCGATCTCGAAGTGCCCCGCGGGAATGATGCCGGCGGCGCAGCACGGGCTGGGCGGCACAGCTTCCACTTCGGGCGCAACGCCGGTCTCGTCAGTCACCGAGCCGACCTGGGCAAAAGACGACCACGCCACCAGCACGGTGGCCAACGACAGCATTCGTTTCGACATGGGAGGGCTCCGGGAGGAGGAGACCCTTCACCCCGTTGCAGCCTTTGCGCCGATCACCCTTTGCCAATCGTTTCGCGATGACACAGCGAGAGCGGGGAGGGTCGGCGAAACCGGCCGGGTCCAGCGGCGCACCGGAGCGCTTCGACCTCGTGCGAAGGTCGGGGTCGACTCAGCTGATCAGCTCGCGCGCGCCAGCTCGGTCGTCAGCAGCTTGAGTCGCTCAAGGAGCTCGGGGCCCGAGTAGGGCTTGGAGAGAAAGTGCAGGCCGCCATCCGACACGGTGTGACGCGCGAGCGTCTCGTGCGGGTAGCCCGAGACGAAGAGCACGTGGGTCTCAGGGTGGTGGCGGCACACCTGCGTGGCCACCTCTTCGCCACCGAGCCCTGGCATCACGACGTCGGTGAGCAGCACGTCGATGCGAGGCTCCTTGTGCGAGAGGTTGAGCGCCTCGTTGCCATCGTGCGCCCGCACCACGCGATAGCCGGCATCGCGAAGAATGCGCGCCGTCACCGTGCCGAGCTGGGCGTCGTCTTCGACGAGCAACACCGTCTCGCCGCCCGAGGTCGCCGAGCCGCGCGGCCTGGGCGCGGTCACCGCGAGCGCCTCGTTGGTGCCGGGAAAGAGGAGGGTGAAGGTGGTGCCACGGCCCGGCGCGGAGTCGACGCTGATGAGGCCGCCCGCCTGCGAGACGACGCCGTGCACCATCGCGAGGCCCAGGCCCGTGCCGCGCCCGAGCGCCTTGGTGGTGAAGAACGGCTCGAAGAGGTGGGCCCGCGCCTCTTCAGACAGCCCCGCGCCATCGTCTCTCACGGTGAGGCACGCGTAGCGGCCCGGTCTGGCGCCCGAGGGCAATTGCGAGGCGCTCAGCTCGACGGCCGCGGTGGCGACCTCGAGCGTTCCTCCCTTCGGCATGGCGTCGCGCGCGTTGACGGCGAGGTTGATGATGACCTGCTGCAGCTGTGACGGGTCGAGGTGCACGCGAGGGACGCCCTGGCCGAGGCGCGTGGTGAGGCGCACGTCTTCTCCGAGCAGGCGGCTCAGCATGCGCTCGCTGTCTTTCACCAGCGCGTCGAGCTCGACCACCACCGGCGCGGTCACCTGTCTGCGCGCGAAGGCGAGCAGCTGCTGGGTGAGCTTTCGGGCGCGGTCGGCCGCCGAGAGAATGCCCTCGACGTCTTCGAGGTCGGCCGGTCGGCCGGCCTGCGCGCTCTCCTCGAGCATCGCGCCGCAGCTCAAGATGATGGTGAGCAGGTTGTTGAAGTCGTGCGCCACGCCGCCCGCGAGGCGGCCGATGCTGTCGAGCTTCGAGGTCTCGGCCACCTTCGCCTCGAAGGCGCGCTGCTCGGTGACGTCGCGCGCGTTGATGACGATGCAGCCCACGGCCGGGTCTTCGAGCAGGTTTCTCACCATCGCGTCGAGCGTGCGGTAGCTGCCGTTCTTGTGGCGCACGCGGTAGCTCAGGTGCAGCAGGTCGGCGTCACCGGGCATCGGCGTGGTGATGACCGCGAGGTCGTCGGGGTGAATGAAGTCGGGCCCGAACGCGCCGCGGGTCTCTTGTGCCGTCCACCCGAGGGCATGCGTCGCGCCGGGGCTCCAGAACTGCACGTGGAACGAAGCGTCGAGCGTGTAGAGCACGTCGGGCGACAGCTCGAGCAGCGTTCGATACCACGCGTCGCTGGAGGGCTCGTTCGTCGCCATCGCCCACTCGCCTTAACGCGCGTCGAGGTGCTGCGCCCATGCGCGTCGTGCCCCGTGGGATACGAGTGGGGGCGGCCTGACCTGGCTCAAGCGCAGCGCTCAGCGTCGAACGCGCGCGGTGAGCGCCTTGAGGAAGTTGCGGAGGAATTGGTCTCCGCACGGGCGGAAGTTGCGGTGGTCGGCTTTGCGAAACAGCGCACTGAGCTCGGGCCGTGAGACCTCGAAGCCGGCCGACTTCATCATCTCGACGAGGTCGTCTTCTTTCAGCTCGAACGCGACGCGCAGCTTCTTGAGCACGGTGTTGTTGGTGACGTTGGCTTCGACGGGGTGCGAGTGCCCCTCGGGCGGAGGACCGCGACGGTGAATGACGAGCCCGTCGAGGAACTGGCCCAGCGTGGTGGCGTCGCAGAGCACGAAGCCCGCTTCGTCTTCGCGCTTGAGCAGCGCCGTCACGTGCTTCGGCGTGAGGCTGCCGCCGCCGAGTCGAATGATGTCGCAGAGCCCAGCGTCACCCACGTCGAGCATGAACCGCACGCTGCGCATCACGTCGTTGCCAATCATGTTCTCCTCATACGGGAAGCCGGGTGTGCACTGCAGAATTCACCCTGAAAATTCGTGAGCGTCTGCGCAGCGGCTTTGCACTTCGCTCACGCGCCGAGAACTGGGCAGCGCAGACAATGACTGCGTATGTCCTACCAAATCAGATCAGGCGACACGCTCTCGGGAATCGCAGCTCGCAACCACACGACGGTCGCCGCCCTGCTTCGCGCGAACCCCCAGATTCACAACCCCAACCTGATCATCGCGGGACACCGGCTCAACCTGCCCGGCTCGTCAGACAGCTTCCAGCCCGCGCCCAGCGGCGGCGGCAGCCGCTACACCGTTCGCCCCGGTGACACGCTCTCGGCCATCGGCGCGCGCTTCGGCGTCAGCTACCAGTCCATCGCGGCCGCCAACGGCATCGCGAACCCGAACCGCATCTACTCGGGCCAGCAGCTCGTGATTCCCGGCCGCGGAACCCCGACGCCGACCCCGACGCCCGGCCCCACGCCGACGCCCACGCCCGGCCCCGTCTCTGGCATCGAGAACCGCCCCGGCGTTCGTGGCACCGCGCGTCAGGCCATCGACTTCTTCATGTCGAAGGGCCTCACGCGGGCACAGGCCGCGGGCATCGCCGGCAACCTGCTCCACGAGTCGGGCTTCAACCCGAGCGCGGTCGGCGACGGCGGCACGTCGTTCGGCATCGCGCAGTGGCACAACGGGCGCGGCGCGGCGATGAAGCAGTGGACGGCGGCGCACGGCTACTCGCCCACGTCGTTCAAGGGCCAGCTCGAGTACCTGTGGCACGAGCTCAACAACAGCGAGAGCAACGCGCTGGGCAAGCTGCGGCAGACGAGCTCGCCGTACGACGCGGGCATGGCGTTCTGCCGGTACTTCGAGCGCCCGGCGGTCATCAACCCGGCACGTGGTCAGGCTGCCGAGCGCTTCTATCGCGAGAGCCTGAGCTGACCGTCGGCCGCGCGCGGAGTATCTGCTCGGCATGCGCGGGTCGCCGTGTTGCTCGTCTCGTGTTCGAAGCCCGTCACGCTGGCTCCAGTCGACGCAGGCCATCGACTCACCGCCGACGCCTGGCTCGCCGAGACGCTCGGCCCCGTGGTGCTCGGGCGCACGTCGACGAGCGAGCTGATCAGACAGCTCGGTCGCCCCTCGCGGTCGTGGGACCACGGCGGAGGCCTCGAGTGGTTCCTCTACGCTGGCCGGCCGCCGCTCGAGCGCCGCTTCTCCGCACAGAACGGCGTGGTGACCCTGGTGCACCTCGAGCGCAGCTCGGGCGGAAACAGCCCGTTCAGCCCGGCGGCTGCGCTCGAGCTGCTCAGCGACTGGAAGCCGCGCGACGTCTCGGTGTCGCTCTACGAGGGCCGGGTGCAGGCGCGCTTCATCGGCGCCTGCGGGCTGCCACAGCTGCCTGACCACGGCGTGCAGTTTCTCTTCCTCGACGGGCAGCTCAGCGAGGCCTCCATCAGCCCCTGGCGCCAGTGGGAGTTCGCCGACCAGGTCTGCCCACCCGGAAAATCCGCCGGAAATTGAGGGCAGAGTGCCAAGCCCCTTGGCGGATTGAAGACGGGCAGGCCTCACTGATCAGCGGACAATGGAGCACCTGTCTCGAGGAACTCCATGTCCACCAAGATCTCGAATTCACGCCACTCGACGTTGCCGGCGCGCACCACGAAGGCGGCGGCGCAGGTCGCGACGGCGCCCAGGGGCGGCTTCCTGCGAGATGAGATGTCGACCGGCCGTGGCCGTGCGCACCGCAGCTCGGCGCAACACTCGGTGGGCCACGCGCCGCTGACGCCCGAGCAGCAGGTGCAGCGGGCGTTCGACGCGCAGATCGCCAACCTGCAGCGCGCGGTGGCGAATGGCGTGCCCGGCGCGCAGGAAGAGCTCGCGAACGTGCTCCGCGACCGTGACGGCGTTGGCGCCGCGATGAGCGACCTCGAGCAGAAGCTCGCCGCGAACGAGAACCCCGAGACGTGGGCGAACGTGAAGCCGAAGAGCCTCGCGAAAGCGGAGCAGACCGAGGCGCGGGCGCAGCTGAAGAAGCAGCTGAATGACCTGAAGACGTTCGGCGTGAAGGTCGCGAAGATGACGCCGAAGGAGCGTCAGGACCTGCAGAACTTCTTCCGCCTCGCAAAGGAAGACCCCGAGGCCTTCAAGCGCTTCGTCGACGCGAACAAGCCGGGACAGCCTTCAGTGCAGGGCTCGACGCCCGTCACGCCGAGCGCGTCGACTGGAGCGCCGGCGAACATTCAAGCGGCCATCGACTTCGGGCTCTCGCAGCAGGGCGCTCCGTACGTTGGTGGTGCGAGCCCCTTCCGCTTCGGCAAACCAGGCGACGGCAACACGTACCAGATGGAGGGGCAGAAGGCGTACGTCTCGCCGAAGGGCGTCGTCGGCTACGACTGCTCGGGCCTGATGGTGACGATGCTGAAGAAGGCCGGCATCGACCTGAGCGGCATGGCGAGCAGCCGCGCGATGAAGGCGCAGTTGCCACAGGTGCCGAAAGATCAGCTGCAGCCCGGCGACCTGCTCGTGAAGAACGGCCACGTCGCGATGTACATCGGCAATGGGCAGATGATCGAATCGGTGCCGGGCGGCGTGCACGTGACGTCGGCGAGCAAGTACATCAACGACCCTGCGTACAGCGGCCATCGACCCGGCTAGCCACGCTCACGCGTGTTCGTCGTCACGGGGGCGTGCACTGCCTTGGCCGTGGTCACGTCGAGCGCGAACGCGAGAGGTCGCGGACTGTCTTGTCCATCATCACTGGCGAGCGCGACCGCGAGGTCTGAGCGAAGGCGGAATCGACCAGAAGACCGGGAGATGAAGCCGGAAGCGAAGACGCGAGAGGTCGCGGACTGGCTTGTCCATCATCACTGCCGAGCGCGACCGCGAGGTCTGAGCGAAGGCGGAATCGACCAGAAGAACCAGTTGCTCTCCGGTGATGAGAGGAGCACACCTCTCGACGGAGGCACACCATGACAGCGTCGTTCGAGCAGGAAGTGCAGAGCACCGAGGCCTGGTTCGCGAGCCCTCGCTTCAAGGGCATCGTCCGGGTGCACACCGCGCGTGAAGTCGTCGAGCAGCGCGGCGCCATCAGGCAGGACTACGCCATCGCGAAGGGCGCGGCCGAGGGCTTCTGGGCGCGGCTGCTCGAGCTGTACGCGCAGGGCAAGTGCATCACCACGTTTGGCCCGTACTCTCCGGGTCAGGCCGTCACGATGAAGAAGCTCGGCATCGAGGGCATCTACCTCGGCGGCTGGGCGACGAGCGCGAAGGGCTCGATGCAGGAAGACCCGGGCCCAGACCTCGCGAGCTACCCGCTGAGCCAGGTGCCCAACGAAGCGGCGCCCATCGTTCGTGCGCTGCTCACGGCCGACAAGAACCAGTTCCACACGCGCTCGCGCATGAGCGACGAAGCGCGCGCCGCGACGCCCGAGATCGACTTCCGCCCATTCATCATCGCCGACGCCGACACGGGGCACGGCGGTGACGCGCACGTGCGCAACCTCATTCGCCGCTTCGTCGAGGTCGGCGTGCCCGGGTACCACATCGAAGACCAGAAGCCGGGCGTGAAGAAGTGCGGGCACCAGGGCGGCAAGGTGCTGGTGAGCGAAGACGAGCAGCTCAAGCGGCTCTCGGCGGCACGGTTCCAGCTCGACATCATGGGCGTGCCGGGAATCATCGTCGCGCGCACCGACGCCGAGTCGGCCACGCTGCTCGACGGCCGCGGTGACGAACGAGACCAGCCCTTCGTGCTCGGCGCCACCAACACCCGGCTGCCCACGTTCCGCGCGGCGCTGCTCGCGATGCTGCGCCAGTACCGCGCGGCCGGCATCGGAGAGCTCAGCGGTCACCTGCTCTACGCCGTGTCTGAGGTCGAGTTCGCAGCAGCAGACGCGTGGCTCGAGAAGAACGGGCTCGCGGCGTTGGTCGTCGAGGCGGCGGCCGACTTCAAGAAGAAGGCCGTGAAGAACGTCGACGACGCGCTCGACAAGGGCTTCGACAAGCTGGTCGACGCCTGGCAGGTCGAAGCAGGCGTGAAGACGTACGGCGAGGCCGTCGCCGAGGCGATGACGTTCCGCGCGACCGAGGGTGTTCAGTTCCCCATCACGCCGGCGCAGTGGCTCGAGTTCGCCGGGCACGTCGGCTGGTACGAGGCGCAAGAGAAGGCGCGCTCGATGGGCATCGACGTGAAGTGGGACTGCGAGCACGCGAAGACGCCCGACGGCTACTACCAGGTGCGCGGTGGCCTCGAGTACGCCATCGCCAAGTCGCTCGCCGCTGCGCCCTTCGCCGACATCTTGTGGATGGAGACGAAGACCGCCGACCTGCACGAGGCGAAGAAGTTCGCCGACGCCATTCACGCGAAGTTCCCCGGCAAGATGCTGGCGTACAACCTGTCGCCCTCGTTCAACTGGGACACGACGGGCATGACCGAAGACGAGATGCGCCACTTCCCCGAAGAGCTGGGCAAGCTCGGCTTCGTCTTCGACTTCATCACCTACGGCGGGCATCAGATCGACGGGCTGGCGGCCGAGGAGTTCGCCACGGCGCTGAAGCAAGACGGCATGCTCGCGCTCGCCCGGCTGCAGCGAAAGTTCCGCCTGCTCGAGTCTCCGTACCGCACGCCGCAGACGCTCGTCGGAGGGCCGCGTGCCGACGCGGGCTTGAGCTCCATCTCGGGCCGCACCGCGACCACGAAGGCGATGGGCAAGGGCTCGACCCAGTTCCAGCACCTGGTGCAGACCGAGGTGCCGCCCAAGGTGCTCGAAGACTGGCTCGAGGCGTGGCGCAAGCAGCACGGCTTCACCGGCAAGCTGAAGGTGTCGCTGCGGCCCAACACCGCGGGCAACGACCTGCTCGAGCTCGCGCTGCTGTCGGGCGACAAGAAGGTGCTCAACGTGGTGTTCAACACCATCAAAGACCGCCGCGGCCGCAGCATCGTGTCGGTGCGCGACCAGAACAACTTCGACCTGTCACTGCGCAAGAAACGCCTGATGACGTTGGTGCAGCTGTTCTTGATTCACCGGTACAAGGCTGACGCGGTGCACTTCCTCACGCCGACGGAAGACAACCTGAAGCAGTGCGAGGGCATGAAGGCGCGCGGCATCTTCAAGTCGGTCGCCACCGAGATTGGCGAGATCATCGTCACCGAGGTGGTGAAAGACCGCGTGAAGGAACTGGTCGGCAGCGACAAGGCGGCCCTCGAGGCGTTGATCAAGGGCTGAGCCCGTCGAGCAGAGTCCCGGCAAATCAGCGGCTTGCGGCCTTGAGCTGTCGCAAGCCACTCGAGACTCGAACAGCTCGCATGCGCTTCTTCACCAGCTCGCTGCTGGGTCTCTTCTTCGTCCTGCAGGGGTGCTCCGGAGAGATTGTCGGCGGAGCTCTGGCTTCCCTTCCGGGTGCGGCGAACCCGCCGACGGGCCCGACGACGCCGGGCGGGCCGACCGAGCCCACGCCGTCGGAGCCGCTGCCACCCCTCTTCGACTGCCAGCCTTCCGTCGACCCGTCAGTGACCGCCGCGCTCCGGCTCACCCGACGCGAGTACCGCGCCACCCTCGGCGACCTCCTGGCCCGCGCGCTCCCCTCGGCCACCGTCGACGGCTTTCTCGGCCAGGGCGAGGTCGCGCAGGCCTTCTCGG
>JAEUJR010000286.1 GCA_016793585.1 Archangium sp. | reverse complement strand
AGCTGCTCGAAGGTCTCAAGCTGCCCGGCATCGCTGCCCTGGAGTGACACTCATGACGACGCGTCGCTGCTTCATCGCTGGCAACTGGAAGATGAACAAGACGGTCACCGAGTCGCTCGCGCTCGCGCGGGAGCTTCGGGGTCTGGTCTCGATGGTGCGGCACGTGGACATCGCGGTGGCGCCGACGTTTCCGGCGCTGCACCCGGTCGCCAAGGCGCTCGAGGACTCGAACATTCAGGTGGCCGGCCAGCACTGCCACGCCGAGGCCTCGGGCGCGTTCACCGGTGAGACGGCTGCGCCGATGCTCAAAGACGCGGGCTGCTCGTGGGTGATCCTCGGGCACTCCGAGCGCCGGCAGTTCTTCCAGGAGACCGACGCGGGCGTGAACCGAAAGGTGGGCGCGGTGCTGAAGGCGGGCCTGCTGCCGATCATCTGCGTCGGCGAGACGCTGGCCGAGCGCGAAGCCAACCGCACGCTCGAGGTCGTCTCCACGCAGGTGAAGGGCTGCCTCGACGGCTTCAAGGCCGACGTCGGTGGCTCCTTCGTCATCGCGTACGAGCCGGTGTGGGCGATTGGCACGGGCAAGACGGCGACGTCGCGCCAGGCGCAGGAGGTTCACGTGCACATTCGGTCGCTGCTCACGGGCCTGTGGGGCGCGGAGACGGCGGCGAAGGTTCGCATTCAGTACGGCGGTTCGGTGAAGGCCGACAACGCGGCGGAGCTGTTGTCGCAGCCCGACATCGACGGCGCGCTGGTCGGTGGCGCGAGCCTCAAGGCCGCCGACTTCGCGGCCATCATCAAGGCCAAGCCCATCGGCTGATCGGCCCTCGGAGTCGCTTGCAGTTCGGCTCCGACCGACCTAAGCCGCCCGTCCCTATGTTGGCTTTCTTCACGACCATTCACGTCCTCCTCTGCGTCTTCATGATCTTCGTGATCCTCCTGCAGCCCGGGAAGGACGCGGGCATGGGCGCGGCGCTCGGTGGCGGTGCGGCGACGTCGGCCTTCGGTGGCCGTGGCGCCGTCACGTTCCTCGGGAAGGTGACCGCCGCCTGCGCGGTGGCCTTCTTCATCACCTCGCTGGGCCTCTCGCTCGTGGGCCTCAAGACGTCGGCGGTCAGCAAGTCGTCGCTCGTCGCCAAGCAGCACGAAGAGGCTGACAAGGCGAAGGCCGAAGCCGACGCCAAGGCGAAGGAAGAGGCCAACAAGGCTCCTGCTCCGACGCCGACGACGGTCGAGAAGGGCGATCCCACGACGCCGCCGGCTCCGACGCCTGCGCCCGAGGCCCCCAAGGCCATCGACGCGGTGCCGAGCCAGAAGGTGCCCTGAGATTTTTCTCTTCCGGTGGTCAGGTCTTCTGGTAGAGGGCCGTCCGCCGGAAACGCAGCACGACAACTGAATGACCTCGCCCAGGTGGTGGAACTGGTAGACACACCAGCTTGAGGGGCTGGCGCCGCGAGGCGTGAGGGTTCGAATCCCTCCTTGGGCACACAAAACCTGCGAGCAATCGCAGGTTTTTTCGTTTCTGCCGCTTCAGACCGCTTCGACGACGCACCGACGAAGGGCCTGCGCGCCGCACAGAATCTGCCATGAGATCTTCTCTTGGGTGCACCAAGCTCGGTGCCCGCGACTGACCGTGTTCGCTTTGCGCGCTCGAGGCTGATGACGGTCAACCGCTGCGCGCGTTGACGAACGGAAGGGCGCAGACCGAATCGGGAACTCGAGACGAGCCCACGAGCGACGAGGCGCTGCTACCTCTGCGCTGCTTCGTCACTGCTACGCAAGCTCTGCATCGAAATCGAAGCTGCGAGTTGATCAGACGCGCGGCCAGCGAGCGGCGCATGCGTTGCACACCGCGCTCGTCGACATGCTCGACGATCTCATTCTGGGAATGGCGGGAGCGGGAGGAGACGGGGTCGTCAGCGCGGGCGAGTCATTGCTCTCTGCTGCCTCCTCTGAGGGCTACCACGCGCTCATGACGAAGAGCTTCGGTTCGCAGATTCGCGGCGGCGAGTCGTCATGTCGCGTGCGGCTCTCGACGAAGAAGGTGCTCAACCCGGGCGGCGCGCTCGACGTGATGGTGGCGCTCAACTGGGAGGACTTCTTCAAGTTCGGCGCAGAGCTGCCGCTGAGCGTCAACACGGTGCTCATCTACGAAGAGAAGGCCGGCCCTCCGCCCGAGACGCTCGCGGCGCGCGGCGTCGTCCCCAAAGAGCTGGTGCCTGTCGGCATCACCGAGCTCACCAAGAAGTCGGCCGGCTCCGACAAGGCGAAGACGTCGGTCGTGCTGGGGCTGCTCTCGGGCTGGTTCGGCATTCCGTCAGAGGCCATCACCCGCGGCCTGAAGAAGAAGTTCGGCAACAAGGGTGAAGGGCTGCTCGAGGCCAACGAGAAGGCCCTCGCCGCCGGCATCGACTACGCGAAGGCGCACCCGCTGCTGGCGCCTCACGTCATCGCGAAGCCTGCCGGCACTCCGGGCTCGAAGATGCTCTGCGACGGCAACGACATGTGCGCCGCTGGAGCGCTCTTCGCCGGCGTGAAGTTCTTCGGGGGCTACCCCATCACGCCCTCGACGGAAGTGATGCAGACGCTGACGCGGGAGATCTGGAAGTACGGCGGCACGGTGCTGCAGTGCGAAGACGAGATCGCCGGCCTCGGCGCGACCGTCGGCGCTTCGTTCGCGGGCAAGAAGTCGATGAGCGCGACGAGCGGCCCGGGCATGGATCTCAAGACCGAGATTCTCGGGCTGGCCACCATCGCCGAGCTGCCGCTCGTGCTGCTCAACGTGCAGCGTGGTGGCCCGTCGACCGGTCTGCCCACCAAGCCCGAGCAGGGCGATCTCTTTCAGGCGGCGTTCTCGGGTCACGGCGACGTGCTGCGGCCCGTGCTCGCGCCCACCGACGTCGAAGACACCTTCCGCACGACGGTGGAGTGCTTCAACATCGCCGAGCAGTTCCAGACGCCGGTGATCCTCCTGTCGGATCAGGAGATCGCTCAGCGCAAAGAGGCGGTCGATCTCATCGACACCTCGAAGCTGGAGGTGATCGAGCGGCGCGTGCCCACCGAGGCCGAGCTCGCCGAGAAGCCGTACGCGCGCTTCGCCCTCACCGAGAGCGGCGTCAGCCCCATCACCCACCCGGGCCTCAAGGGCGGCACGTACCTGGCGGCTGGCATCGAGCACAACGAGAAGGGCGACCCGACCTCGAGCGGCGCGATGCACGCGAAGATGAACGCGAAGCGCTTTCGCAAGCTCGAGCCGCTGAAGAAGCGCGCCGATCTCTTCGAGGTGCAGGGCAACCCGAACGCCGCGCTGGGCCTCATCGCCTGGGGCAGCACGGCCGGCGTCGCGCGTGAAGCGGTGCAGCTCGCGAAGGCCGAAGGCCACGACGTGAAGTTGCTGGTGCCGTACCTGCTCTACCCAATCGCCGAGCAGGTCTACGCGAACTTCTTCGAGTCGCTGAAGCACGGGCTCATCGTCGAGCTCTCGCACCAGGGCCAGCTCTACCGGATTCTTCGCATGTTCACCGAAGTGCCGAAGGGCGTGCGCAGCTTCACCCGCGACGGCGCCAACCCGTTCCAGCCAATCGAGCTCGTGAAGAAGCTGGTCGAGCTGAAGGGACTGCCGTCATGAACGCTCCTCTGCTCCAGGCGAAGGACTACAAGAGCGAGCTCAAGCCGATCTGGTGCCCGGGCTGCGGTGACTTCGGCGTGCTGCAGGGCCTCTATCGCGCGCTCTCGGCCGTCGGCCGCCCGCCGCACGAGGTGGCCTTCATCTCGGGCATCGGCTGCTCGTCGCGCATTCCCGGCTACACGACGGCGTACGGCTTCAACACCGTGCACGGCCGCTCGTTGCCCATCGCGCAGGGCGTGAAGCTGGCCAACCCCGAGCTGCTCGTGGTGGTCGCCGGTGGCGATGGTGACGGCTTCTCGATCGGTGGTGGCCACGTCGCGCACGCGGTGCGCCGCAACATCGATCTCACGTACCTGGTGATGGACAACCAGGTGTACGGGCTCACCAAGGGGCAGCTCTCGCCGACCTCTCCGAAGGGCCTCGAGACGGTCACGTCTCCGCTCGGCAGCCTCGAAGACCCCATCAACCCGCTGCTCTACATGCTCGCGTACGGCGCGGGCTTCGTGGCGCAGGCGACGCCGGCAGACATGCCGGGCATGTCTGCGCTGATCGAAGAGGCCATTCGCTACCCCGGCTTCTCGTTCGTGAACATTCAGTCGCCGTGCGTGACGTTCGGCGAAGACGATCAGCAGCTCAAAGCGCACAAGACGAAGATGAAGACGCTGGCGAGCCTCGGGCACGACTCGACGAACCAGCTCGCCGCGATGGACCTCGCCCGCGCGTACGGGAAGGAGCTCTACACCGGCGTCTTCTACAAGAACCCGAACCCACCACCGACCTACGAGTCGCTCGTGAAGCTGCGCCAGGCCGAGCAGTCGAAGAAGGCCCGCGCGCGTCATCAGATCCTCGAAGCCTATCTGCAGAAGTGAGGGGGCCGTCGTGACCAGGCAGCAGCAGACACCCAGCATCGACTTCACCATTCTGACGCTGAAAGACGCGCTCGATCTCGCCGTGCTGATCGAAGAAGAGGCGCGCGATCGCTACGAAGAGCTGTCTGCGCAGCTCGTGCTTCACCGCACGCCCGGGGCAGCCGCGTTCTTCGCGAAGATGGTTCGCATCGAAGAGCTGCACCGCAAGCAGCTCATCGAACAGCGCCACAAGGCGTTCGGAGACGCACCAGTTGGCGTGCGGCGCGAGATGATCTTCGACGTCGAAGCGCCCGCGTACGACGAAGTGCGCATGAACATGACGACGCGGCAGGCGCTCGAGACCGCGCTCAAGAGCGAAGAGAAGGCACACGCCTTCTTCGTCTCGGTGCTCCACCACGTGCAGAACCCCGAGGTGCGAAGGCTCTTCGAAGAGCTGCGCGACGAAGAGGTCGAGCACCAGGAATTGGTGAAGGCCGAGCTCGCCAAGCTGCCGCCCGGAGATCCCCTCGAGCGCTTCGACGTCGGAGACGGCCCCGCACCGCAATAACGATCGGATCACGTCATGACTGCTGGTCTCGCGCTGCTCGCCTTCCTCCTGATCGCCGTCGCAGTGTCCGGAACCCTGCTGGTGGTGGCGAAGCTCCTTCGTGTCGTCTCGACGAAGCACGAGCCGCTGAAGGAGCAGACGTACGAGTGTGGTGAGGTGCCCTCGGGCCTGGCCTGGGTGCGCTTTCACGCGCGGTACTACGTGGTCGCGCTCTTCTTCGTGTTGTTCGACATCGAGACGGCCTTCCTGCTGCCCTGGGCGACGATCGTGAAGGAGGCCGGCGCCACTGGGCTCGTCGCGGTCGGCTCGTTCGTGGTGGTGCTCATGCTCGGGTGGGTCTGGGCGAGCCGCAAAGGAGCGCTCCAATGGCAGTGAGCGAGACGCCCGTCGTCGCGCCGGCGCCGAGCCTGCGCACCGTCGACAGCGGCACCAACTTTCGGCACCCGCTGTACCAGGTGTTGCTCGAGACGCCCGGGCTCACCGTCGGCACCGCGGCGCTCGACGACCTGATGACGTGGGGGCTCACCAACGCCATGTGGATCTTCCCCATGGCGACGAGCTGCTGCGGCATCGAGTTCATGGCGACCGCCGCGAGCCGCGTCGACATCGATCGCATGGGCGTCATCGTGCGCGCGACGCCTCGTCAGGCCGACGTGATGGTCGTCGCGGGCACCATCACCACGAAGATGGCGCCGCGCGTGCTCAAGCTGTGGGAGCAGATGCCCGAGCCGAAGTGGTGCATCGCGATGGGGTCGTGCGCGATCTCGGGCGACTTCTACCGAAACCTGTACTCGGTCGTTCCCGGCGTCGACACGTTCCTGCCCGTCGACGTCTACGTGCCCGGCTGCCCACCGAACCCCGAAGCGCTCATGCACGGCATGCTGCGGCTGCAGGAGAAGGTGCGGCGGCAGCGCAAGGGCGAGAACGTGGTGCCCGAGGTGAAGCCCGAGCTGCTGAAGATCACCCAGCCCTCGGTGCCGCGCCTCGTCGATCCCTCGCGGCCGTCGGAGCAGTCGCACCAGCAGGAGCTGTCCTCCGACGACCCGACCACGACCGAGGAGACCGCGGCGCTGGTGGTGCCGGTGGGGGAGGCGCCGACGCTCGCGCCGCTCGTCGCTGCGGACTTCGAGGGGCTGCTCGAGGAGCTCGGCGTCGCGACGCTCCCCACCGATGGACCGCCGATCATTCCCCTCGCCCAACACCTGGAGCTTGCGCGGCGGCTGAAGGCGATTGGCTACAAGCAGCTGGTCACCATCGCGGCGTCGCACTGGCCGGCAGGCAAGGGCCGCAAAGGCGCCGACGCGGCCGAGGTCGAGCACTACGAGATCGCGTTCGCGGTGCGCACCATCGGGCAGGGGTCGCGCGTCGCGAGCTGGGCCGTGAGGGCGCTGCCGACCGAGCCGGTGCTGACTTTGAGCGGCATCTACGCGGGCGCCGACTGGCAGGAGCGTGAACAGTTCGATCTCGTCGGCGTGAAGTTCGCGGGTCACCCCGATCTGCGCCGAATCATGTTGGCCGAGAACGCCGACGCCCACCCGCTGCGGCGCGAGTTCCCCGCCGACGCCCACGCAGCGCCCTGGAGGTGACCGCGATGACTCAACTGCTCACCGCCACCGCCCACAAGCGCGTCAACCCGTACGTCTCGATCGACGAGCTCGACTCCGAAGCCGAGCTCATGTTGTTGCACTTCGGCCCGCAGCACCCGTCGACCCATGGCGTGTTCCGCATGGACCTGTACCTCGACGGCGAGATCATCGTGAAGGCGGTGCCGTACTGCGGCTACCTGCACCGCGCAGTCGAGAAGCTCTGCGAGAAGTTGGCGTACGTGCAGCTCACGCCGATCGTCGACAAGAACGACTACGTCTCGCCGATGACCAACGAGCAGGCGCTGGTCATGGCCTTCGAGGCGATGCTGAAGCTCGAGGTGCCGCGCCGCGCGAGGTGGATGCGCTCGCTCTTCGCCGAGCTGCAGCGCATCGCTTCACACCTGTTGGCCGTCGGCACGTTCTCGCTCGATCTCGGCGGCGCGCTCGGTGGCGGCTCGACCGTCTTCATTCACTGCTTCCGCGAACGGGAGCTGATTCTCGACCTGTTCGAAGACGTGACCGGAGCGCGGTTTCACTACAACACGCACACCATCGGCGGGAACCGGCACGACCTGCCAGCGGGGTGGGGCGCGAAGGTGAAGGCGGCGCTCGACGTGATCGAAGCGCGGCTGCCCGAGTACGGGGCGATGACGCTCGAGAACCGCATCTTCCAGCAGCGCACGAAGAACGTCGGCGTGCTCGATGGAGAGCTGGCGCTCGAGCTGGGCATCACCGGGCCGAACCTGCGCGCGTCGGGCGTCGATCACGATCTGCGGCGAGACGCGCCGTACAGCGCGTACGACGAGGTGAAGGTGAACGTGGCGGTTGCGAAGGCGGGCGACTGCTACGCGCGCTCCGAGGTTCGCGTCGCAGAGATCAAAGAGAGCATTCGCCTCTGTCGCCTGTTCGTCGACGGCATGCCCGAGGGACCGATCAACTCCGGCAAACCGACGAAGCTGCCGGTGCAGACGAAGATTCCGGTTGGGCAGACCTACGTCGGCATCGAGACGCCGCGAGGCGAGCTGGGCACCTGGCTCATCGCCGATGGAACGCAGAACCCGTACCGCCTGAAGATTCGGCCGCCGTCGCTGCACTCGTTGTCGGCGCTCCCGTACATCCTTCCCGGGCAGACGGTGAGTGACGCGGTCGCGATTCTCGGCTCGCTCGACCCGATCATGGGGGAGGTCGACCGATGAACGAGTTCCTGCAAGGCGGGCTCTACGGCGGCGGCATCA
>JAEUJR010000278.1 GCA_016793585.1 Archangium sp. | reverse complement strand
CGCGTGCTGCTCGGCAGCAACGCCGATCGCCTCATGCACATCTGCTCGAAGCCGGTGCTGATCGTCCGCTGATCACCACTCGGGTTCGGGTGGCGCGTCGTCGGGAGAGACGCCCGCGAGGTTGAGCAGGAAGCGCGGGTGGTACACCGACCACAACGTCGAGTCGTTCACCGGGCCCAGCGCCTCGAGCACCCGCTCGGCCCACTCGTTGGGAATCGCGCGCTCGCCGAAGATCGCGCCCAGCATGACGCCGACGACGGCCGCGTTCGTGTCGGCGTCTCCACCGCGATTCGCCGCGTCGCGCACGCCCTCTTCGAACGACTGCGCGTGCAGCACCTCCCAGAAGGCGAGGCGAAACGCGAGGCGCACCTGGGTCGGGTTCAAGAAGAGCGACAGCTCGGGGCCGTAGAGCTGCGGGTCGGGGTCTTGCGCGATCTTCAGGTCTTCGCGGAGCGTGTCGGCGGCCTCCTTGATCTTCTGCACCCAGTCGGGCTGCTCCCGGCCCAGCGTCGCCGCGGCGTACGAGAGCTCGGTCTCGGCGACCTTCACGATCTCCTTCGGGTCGATGCGCTCGCCCTGCGCCATGATCGCCGCTGCGATCACCGCGTTCACCGTGACCGAGGCGATCTGACAAATCGGCGCGAAGTTCGTCAGCGCGGTGTCGTCGAGCGTCGCGCGCAGGCGGGCGTCGCGGTGTTTGGGTTGCTGAAAGAAGACGCCGAGCACGCCGGTGCGCGCGAGCGCCATGTTGTTGCGCGGCGTCTGCCCGTGCTCGAGCCACACCCGCAGGCCGAGCGTGTCGAGCATGCGCCCGTCGAGGATCTGATCGGCCGTCGCCTTGAAGGTGTCGGGCAGGTCGAAGGCCGACGGCATCCACGCGAGGTACGCCTTCGCGACCTCTTTGAGCTCGTAGACGTGCTTCTTTCGCAGCACCGTCGCGAGCGCGACCGCCATCTGCGTGCCCCACGACGTCTGCCCGCGCTTGAGCTCGAAGCGGCCGCCGCCCATCGGCTCCATCACCGGGTACTCGGCGAACGCGGGAAAGTCGGGCGCGTTGAGGTTCTTGAGCTCGTTCGGAATGCCCATCGCCTCACCGACCGCGAGCCCCAGCAGCGCGCCTCGGCTGCGGTTCAAACGCGTGCTGTCGTCAGCCACGGTCGGCAGCTGAGACTTCTTCAGCGGCTTTTTCGGGGGCGGCACGCGGCGTTTTTACCAGCGGAACCGCCCAGAATCACGAGGGTCCTTCGGGAGAAATCCCAATGGTACTGAGATCATGAGAAACTTCGCCCCGCCCAATCCGACAATGTAGGCAAAGTCGCACCTGCCCCTCCACGGAGACTTCATGAGCATCGACGGCATTCGCAGCTCGCTGAACACGGCCCTTCGGAACAACAGCATCACGCGCGACGAAGTTCGCAAGCTGTTCACCGCGGCGAAAGACGGCAACACCATCGACGCTCAAGAGAAGGCCGAGCTCGCGGCGATTCTGCAGACGCACGGGTCGAAGTTCACGGTCGCGGCGAAGGCCGAGTTCTCGCGGCTGCTGGGCAGCTCGCCGCAGCCGCCGCCGCCTCCTCCCGCGCCGACGAATCAGCCGGTGAAGGTGACGCACGAGGCGACCCGCAAGCCGTGGACGACGACGTACTGGCCCATGGCCGGCTACGGCGGCAACAGCGACGGCTCGGCCTCGTCGAACCTGTGGGCGAAGGAAGGCCCGCTCGCGAAGTTCGACTCGTTGCTCAAGGCGCGCGGCCAGGGTGAAGGCGCCCGCAACTTCGAGCTCAAGCCTGCGCTCAACTGGCTCATCAACAAGGAGTCGGGCCACTACATCCCCAACTCGTCGCTGAGCGAGAAGGACGCCGAGCGAACGACGGGCGTCGACTTCAACAACAACGGCAAGATCGATGCTGACGTCGCGTGGGACTTCATCGACGGCAACGGCCAGTTCGGCAAAGACGGCAAGACCGACGGCTCGATGAGCGTGGGCTGGTGGGGCAGCTGCGACAAGGTCGCGCGCGCCGGCATTCTCTTCGAGGAGCCCAAGCACGACGTGGTGCTCAACGGCGTCACCTTCACCACACAGGACATCAAGGGCCTGCTCACGGTGCTCGCCGACAGCCAGGGCGGCGGGTCTGACTTCATCGGCAACCGCTACGACGCGAACGCTGACGTGGTCGCGCTCAAGAACGGCCAGCAGATTCGCGGCACGCTCGTCACCGAGCTCGAGTTCGCCACGCGCGGCCAGCAGGACTGGACGATCAACAGCACCGCGCTTCCCGACGAGGTGAAGATTCGCCTGCTCGACGGCACCGAGAAGACGTTCAAGAAGTCGGAGCTCAACTACGTCGCCCGCGAAGACAAGCGCGATGACCCGGTGCTGATGCACGAGACCATCTCGGCGTGGCTCGACTCGGGCCGCCCCGCCGTCATGGACAAGGACTCGGGCGAGCACGTGTGGAACTACAACTTCTACAAGGCCGACGACACGCTCTACAAAGACGGCCTCAAGCCGTCGTGGGCGAACGACGAGATGCTGAAGAAGGGCTTCAACGGCCCGGCCACCGACGGGAAGATCACGTGGGTCGAGCGCACCGTCTCGCTCGGCGGTGGCGGCGGCACCGAGAACTACCGGTATTGGATGGAGGAGAAGAACGGCAAGTTCGTGAACGGCGGCTGGGACCCGACCAGCGCCAGCCCCGACTTCCTCTGGCGCCCGCAGACCGAGGCGGCGTTCACCGGCAAGAACGAGCGCAACCCGTTCGTCGACCCCAAGCTGGTGAAGGAGATCTACGAGGCGTCGATTCGCTGAAGCTGGTGAGGCACTGAAGTCTTCGAAGGCCGGCTCTTCACGGAGTCGGCCTTCTGCTTTTCTGGTCGGTCGAGAGATCGGCCGCGTCGTCCGTTCCACCTTCGACTCCGTCGGCGCCGAGCGTCGAGACGACGGGCACGCCGTTCACAAGCGCGTAGTGAAACGGGTTTCCCCACGGGTCGACGGGCAGCTCTCGCAGCACGCGCCGTTCGAGCAAGGGTGCGAAGCCCTGCTGCCCGTCGGGGTAGCGCCCCGTGATGGCGAAGTACGAATCGAGCGCATTCTCGAGCGTCTTGAGCTCGTTCTTCGCCGTCGTGACGCGCGACTCACGCAGCTGGCCGATGGCGTACATGCCGACGGCGCTCATGAGCATGGTGATGATGGCGATGACGACGACGATCTCGATCAACGACATTCCGCGACGGCGAGCGTGGGGCACGCATGGCTCCTGGGCAAAGAGAGCCCGCCGCCTCGAGCAACCAGCGTGCCTCTGAGCGCCTGCGCGGAGTTGGAGGTGGAGTGAGGTCGTCGCGCTGTCGAAATGTCAGCGCAGCCGGTTTCGCCGATGACGACTTCGTCACCTTCGATGCAACACTTCCTTCGTCACCTCGATGAGTGCCCGCAGCGCGGGTGATTGCTGCGCGCGACCAGGCGAACAGAGGAACAACCCCTCTTCGGTCGGGGCGTAGTCGTCGAGAACGGTCACGAGCCGGCCGCTCTTCAGTTGCTCGGCCACCGAGAGCTCGTCGACGTACGCGAGGCCCTGACCGCGCTCTGCCATCGAGCGGCAGACGTCGAGGCTGTTGGTGACGATGCCTCCGCTCACCGAGATGCGCCACGTGCGCCGACCCCGCTGAAACTCCCACGGGTACATGGCGGCGTTGGTCGGCCAGCGAAAGCCGATGCAGTCGTGCTTCGTGAGGTCCTCCGGGCGCCTGGGGGTTCCATGCTTCGCGAAGTAGGCCCGTGAGCCGACGACGTGGAACTTGAACGGGCCGGTGATGCGGAGCCGCGTGAGATCCTTGTCCATGATCTCCGTCACCTGCATCGCCGCGTCGAAGCCCTCCTTCACGAAGTCGAGCAGACCGCCGTTCGACATCACCAGCTCGAGGGAGACGCGGGGGTAGCGCGCGCGGAAGACGGGAATCACGGGCTCGAGCACGAGGGGAATGGTGTTGATGGCGATGCTGAGCTTCAGGTTCGCCACGAGGGTTCCCGTCTCGACGTTCGCCGATGCGAGCGCTTCGAGGGCCTGCTTCACCGGCGCGCTCGTGCGCTCGACGAGGTGACGCCCGGCCTCGGTGATGGTCACCGCACGGGTGGTTCGCTGCAGCAGCACCACGTCGAGGCGCTCCTCCAGTTGCCTGACCGCATGGCTGACGGCCGAGGTCGAGATGCCGAACTCCCTCGCGGCGCTGGTGAAGCTGCGGTGCCGGGCGACGGCGAGGAAGACCGAGAGCTGCGGGAGTGAGGCCTGGAGTTGGTACGCGTTGGGCATCGTGAAACATCGTTTCACAGCCTGTGTTCGATTGTGCGGTCGCCGCCGCTGCCTGGCGGGCGTACTTCTGTGACGCACCTCACCACTGGAGCGCACATGTCACTCGGCAACTACGTCACGTTGGGTCGTTCAGGGCTTCGCGTCAGCCGGTTCTCGCTGGGCGCGATGATGTTCGGAGACGCGCTGGGGCCGTCGATCGGCGCCAACGTTCAGGAATCGCAGCGCATCATCGACCGCTACCTCGAGCTGGGCGGCAACTTCATCGACACCGCGAACTTCTACATGCGGGGGCAGAGCGAGAAGATCATCGGCGATCACCTCGCGCACGATCGCAGCAGGCGCGACCGCGTCGTCATCGCCACCAAGTTCAGCGGCAACCTGTTCCCCGGAGACCCGAACGGCGGCGGCGCGAACCGAAAGGCCATCGTCGCGCAGGCCGAGCAGTCGCTGCGCCGGCTCCGGACGGACTACCTCGACCTCTACTACCTGCACATTCTCGACAAACACACGCCAGTCGAAGAGACGATGGCTGCGATGCACGACCTCGTGCAGTCGGGAAAGGTCAGGTACCTCGGGTTCTCCGACACGCCGGCGTGGAAGGCGGCCCAGGCCCAGCTGCTCGCGCAGTTCCGCGGGTGGGCGCCGCTGGTCGCGCTGCAGATCGAGTACTCGCTCGCGGAGCGCACCGTCGAAGGCGACCTGATTCCCATGGCGCGGGAGCTGGGGCTCGGGGTGGTGCCGTGGTCTCCGCTCGCGGGTGGTCGGCTCAGCGGAAAGTACACGGCAGCGAACGCCGGCAAGGTGACCGATGGCCGTGCCGCGTTCGTGGCGGGGCGGTTGAGCGAGCGTGACTACGCCATCGTCGAGGTGCTCTCGCGCATCGCGAAGGAGGTCGACAGCACGGTGCCGCGCGTGGCTCTCGCCTGGTTGAGCGCACAGCCCGGCGTGACGGCGCCCATCATCGGCGCGCGCACGCTGCATCACCTCGAAGACAACGTTCAGGCGCTCGCGGTGACGCTGAGCGCTGAACAGCTGAAGGCGTTGAACGACGTGTCGGCGCCGACGTTGCCGTTCCCGCATGCGTTCCTGCTCGCCGCGCCCTCGGTGTTCGGAGGCGGCACGAGCATCAATGGTGAACGGGCTCCCATCTCGCCGATTCTTCCGCAGCGCCGAGAAGAGGCGGTCTGAACGGCTTCGGCTGCGTCAGGCGATGACTTCTTCGCTCTCGGGCTTGCGGCCGTGCCAGCGACGCAGCGACACGCGCGGAGGCCCATCGCTCCACTCGATGAACGCGTAGTGCAGCTCGAGGCGCTGCCCGAGGCGGCCGAGGCCGAGATCGACCATCGGAATCCACGTGCCGGTGTTCACGTACACGCGGCCGTTCGCGAAGGTGCGCAGCATGGGCACGTGTGTGTGGCCCATGATCACCGCGTGAATCGACGGGTCGGCCTTCATCTGCCGCTCGGCGAACCGGTCGAGGTGCTCGAAGAAGCCGACGTCTTGCCGCAAGAACCTCGTCAGCTTCTCGAACGGCCGCTTCTTCCACCACGCGGGGTTGAAGCGCGCCTGCACGAGCGCGGCGAGGCTGATGCCCACCATGCGCGTGGTGAAGCCCGTGTCGAAGATGAGCCCGCCGACGAAGAGCGGCCAGAACGGGTGCACCTTGTCGAGGTACGGCCGCTCCCGCACGAGCTCGTTGACCACGTGAAGAATGAAGAGCGAGCCCCAGGGCAGGTTGAGAATCGGGTCGCGGCCGGGGCGGGGCAGGGTGAGGCGCTTCCAGTCCATCGCGTGCAGCGCCTCGAACTGGTGCCCGTGGTGAAACTGCACGCCGTCGAGCGTGAAGAACGGGTGCTCGGTCGAGAAGTGCACGCGTGGGTGCTCCTCTTCGCCGGTGATCGCCTGGCAGAACAGGCGCTGCACCCCGGGAAAGTGGAACTCCATGTCGTGGTTGCCGGGCTGAAAGGTGAGCTCGTTGCGCGGGCTCTCGATGAAGCGCGTGAGCGCGGCGAACACCTCGGGGTGGCCCTTGATGCAGCGGTACAGCTTGATCTTCGCGAGCCGCTCCGAGATCGCGTCGGGGAAACGGCCCAGCACCGGCACCTTGAGCAGATCGAAGATGTCGCCGTTGAGCACGAGGTGCACGGCGTCGTCTCCGTGTTCACCCGTCGAGTAGCGGAGCAGCAGCTGGGCGAGGCGGTCGTCCTCCTTGAAGTCGTCGTAGATGTTGATGCGGCCGCGCTTGTGTCCGGTGCCGAGGTGCAGATCGGACAACACGAGGCCCAGGCGACGCATGGGTGAAGTCTACTCCGTTGCCGCGTTCTTGATGCCTTCGGCCACCGTGCTCGCGATGGCTTTGGCGACCGCGATGAGGGGAATGATGGCCAGCATGCCGACGACGCCGCCGAGCGTGCCGCCGACGCTGATGCCCACGATGACGGTCATCGGGTGCATGTCGAGGCTCTTGCCCATGACGACGGGGCTGATCACCATCGCGTCGATGAGGTGAACGATGACGTAGATGGCGACGAGCACGCCGATCGACGGCGCGTTCGGATCGAGCAGCGAGAAGAAGATGCCTGCCGACGCCCCGATGAAGGGCCCCGCGAAGGGAATGACGTTGGCCAGGCCGAAGAGCACCGCGAACAAGAACGCGTTCGGCATGCCCGCGAGCCAGAGCGGAATCGCGACGAGCACGGTGACGAGCAGGTTCTCGACGGCGGTGCCGATCAGGTACGAGGCGATCTGCCGATCGACGAGATCGATCATCACCAGCGCGTTCTCGAAGTGGCGGTTGGGCACCAACGAGACGACCGCCCGCTTCATGGCCGTACCGTCGAGCAGCAGGAAGAAGGCGATGATGAGCGCGAGCACCACGCTGCCGGCCTGCGAGAGAATGCCCAGCGCCATCGTGGGCAACCCCTCCATCAGCGACTTGCGCTGCGCCTGCAGAAAGTGACGGAGCTTCTCGAACGCCGCCTGCCAGTCGACCTGCTTGTAGCGGGCGCTGAGCGAGGCCTGCCACCCGTCGAGGCGCTGCTCCAATTGAAGCTCGAAGGCGCTGCGTTCACCGGGCTGCGGCGCCTGCTCGAGCCACGACTCCAGCGACGGCCACACACCCGCGACGATCAGCGCGAGCCCACCGAGCAGCACCCCGAAGCAGATGGCGACGGCCCGCGACCGAGAGAGCCCGCGGTTCTCGAGCATGTCGGCGAGCGGGCCCACCACGTAGGTGAAGATGAGCGCGACGACGACGGGCACGATGAGGAACCGGAGCACCCAGCCGACGCCGATCACCGCTGCGATCGCCAGAGCGATCACGAGCGCCTGTACGACCTTCTCGCCGAGACTCAGCCGCTTCAGCGGGGGAATGAGCGTGCCCGCCGGAAACGAACCCTGAGCGCTCACGGGTTCTCTCCCGGCTTCTTGAGCACCGGCGGCGTCGTCTTCGAGGTCTGACGAACCGAGTCCGAGAGCTCTCGCAGCCGGGCGCCGGTGATGCGCGCCAGGTTCCACACGACCCGCGCGCCGAGCTTCGAGTCACGGTCGAGCAGGTGCTCGAGGTCGGACTGGAAGATGCCGAGCAGCACGGTCGGCTTGCGCACGACGCTCGAGGCGGTGCGGGCGATCGACTCGAGCAGGGCGAGCTCTCCGAAGAACTGCCGCTCGCCGAGCGTGACGAGCAGCTTCTCGTTGCCGTCGTCGAGATGCATGACGATGTCCACCGAGCCCGACTTGATGATGTACATGCCGGCGCCGGTCTGCCCTTCGCGGAAGACGACTTCTCCCGGGGCGTACTCGCGCACGTGCAGCACCTTCATGATGCGCTTCAGATCGCTGTCCTTCAGATCCTTGAACAGGGGAACCGCGCGCAGCGTCGCCAGCTCGTCCTCCTGGGTCACCGCGCTCGCGGGCGGCTTCCAGAGGGCCAACTCAGTCTCGACCATGCCTTGATCCGTAGCATCGGAACTTCGGTTGGCAATTTCCCCAGCCCCACCGCGTGACGGAGAATCCGCGTGTATGCGCGCCAGCTACCCCGCCGACTCACCGCTCCATGCCTTCACCGAAGACGAGGTGAAG
>JAEUJR010000244.1 GCA_016793585.1 Archangium sp. | reverse complement strand
AGGGACGCAACGACACGCTGACGCTGGCAGGGTTCGTCATCAGCCTCGGGCTGCATGCCGCTGCGTTCGTCGCTGTCGCGCGCATGCCCGAGCGCCAGGTTCGCGATTCGTCGACTCGAATCACCATGGTCGAGGTCGAGTTTCCGCCGACGCCACCGCCCGTCGTCGAAGAGCCGCCGAAACCGCCCGAGCCGCAGAAGCCGGTCGACAAGCCGGTGAAGAAGAACGTCCCCGTCGTGAAGCAGCCCGCTCCGACGCCCGAGACGCCGGTGGAGCCGCTCCAGAGCGACCGGCCGCAGCAGGACACGCCGACCGAGCCGCTCCGGCCGCCGACCATCGAGCGCCCGTCGTTGATTCCTGGTGGCTCCTTCGCGCTCGCGCTCGACGCTGGCGTCTTCGAAGACGTGGATGAACCGAAGGGCCTGCGGGCTCCCGAGATCTCGAAAGACCTCGTCGGAGACCTGACTCGCGAGACCATCGGCCGCGGCAAGGTCGATCGCGGCCTCGTGCACCCGTATTACGTGCAGCTCGGCAAGGCGCTCATCAAGAACTGGGACGCCGACCGCGCCGTCTCGAAGAAGGGCCTCGCGGGCTACGGCGAACAGTTCGTGCAGAACACGAAGGTCTTCAACGAAATCTGGCTCGACAAGGCCGCGCAGTTCGGAGCCACCGGCGCTCCCATCGACGCGCCCGTCTCGAACGACAACGCCAGCCGCCGCACCGCCACCGTCACCAACAACATTCAAGGCATCGGCGGCGTCGATCTCGAGGCGCGCAAAGAGGTGTCGCGGCAGATGCGCGAGCAGTTCAAGGCCACGCGCCGCGCGACGATTCGGGTGACGCAGAACCTCGAGGGCAAGCTGCTCAAGGTCGAGCTCGTCTCGCCCAGCAACGACGCCTCGGTCGACCGCGAAGCGCTCGCCGACGTGAAGGCTGCCGCCGAGAAGCTGCCGCCGCCACCCGAAGAAGTGCTGCAGGGCAAGAAGGAGCTGGTGAGCCTCTGGGCCTTCGAGCTCGTCGTCTCCATCAGCCCGCCGGTTCCCACCTTCACCTTCGAGTTCGACGAAGCGCTCGGCTTCATCGATGCGCGCTTGCCCCTCGACCGCCGCATCTACAAGAAGGTGCGCCTCGTCTCCGTCGACTGAGCCCTTTCACCATGGCCGACAAACGCCGCTTCGATTTGCTCGCTGATCTGCTCGTCTCGCGTTTCCCCGAGACGAAGCGCGTGTTCGACGTGGCCGGCGGCATGGGCAAGCTCAACGAAGCGCTCGTCGCGCGCGGCCGCAGCTGTCTCACCTTCGACCGCCGCCACAAACACCTGCCCGTCGAGTACGCCCAGCGCGACTTCACGCTCGACGAGCCGTGCACCGCCGATCTCGTGGTCGGCCTGCACGCCGACGGAGCGACCCGCGTCATCATCGAGTACGCGGCCAAACACTCCGTGCCATTCGCCGTCGTGCCCTGCTGCTCCGACAACTCGATGCCGTACAAGCCGTGGATGCGGCACCTCGCCGAGCTCGGAACCTCGCTCGGGCTCACCGTCGAAGAGGTGGCGCTGCCCATGGAGGGCCGCTCCCGCGTGTTGCTCGGCCGTCGAGGCGCTTGACCCCTGTCAAAGTCATGCGAGGGTCCGCGACCCATGAACAAGCTCCTCGCGACGGTGGCTGTGACGGTGGTCTTCGCTGCATGCGGCTCGATGGACATGGGCACCCCTGACGCTGGCAAAGCGGGAGGCTCGGCTGGCGGTGGCCTCAGTGGCACGGGCGGCGGCTCTGCTTCGGCTGGAGGTTCCGCATCGGCCGGCGGTTCCGCATCGGCCGGCGGTTCCGCGTCGGCCGGTGGCTCCGCGTCGGCCGGTGGCTCCGCGTCGGCGGGTGGTTCCGCGTCGGCCGGCGGCTCGGCGGCTGCCGGTGGCTCCGCTGGAGGTTCGGCTGCGGTCAGCTTCACGACGCAGGTGGGCCCCATCTTCGTCGCGCGCTGCGGCGGCTGCCATGGCCTCGCCGATGTGCCGGCCGCGAACATGTTCGTGCGTGGCAACGCCTCTCGCCCGTCATGCTCCGCGCAGGGCGCCCGCATCACCGCCAGCAACGCCGCCACCAGCCTCATCGTGAAGAAGATCACCGGCACGCAGACGTGCGGCTCGCAGATGCCCTTCGGCTGTACGCCGGGCGTCGACTGCCTGCCCCAGAACCAGATCGACCTGATCCGCGAGTGGATCAACGCGGGCGCGCCGGCCAACTGAGAACCCTGCCGGGCTGCGGGTGTCTCTGAAGCGCCGTGAGCTTCGTGCATGACGTGTCAGCGCAGGACTTCGAGCAGGCGGTGCTCGCGAAGAGCCACAGCGTGCCTGTGGTCGTCGACTTCTGGGCCGAGTGGTGCGCGCCCTGTCGAATGCTCGGGCCGACGCTCGAGCGGGAAGTGAACGCGCTGGCCGGAGCGGTCGAGCTGGCGAAGGTCGACGTCGACCAGGCGCAGCAGCTCGCGGCCAGCTTCCAGGTGCAGGGCATTCCCGCGGTGAAGGCGTTTCGCGGTGGAGCGGTCGTCGCCGAGTTCACCGGCGCGCGCGATGCCGCCTTCGTTCGACGTTGGCTCGCGGCGCTCGCGCCCTCGAAGCAGCAGCTCGCGCTCGAGCAGGCGAACTCGGTCGAAGCCCTCTCGCAGCTCGTCGACGACGCCGAGGTCGGGCTCGAAGCGAGGGTACGCCTCGCCGCACTCCACCTGCACCAGGCGCACCCAGAGCAGGTGGCGGCGCTGCTCGAGCCGGTGCCCGCGCATCACGCCCTGCACGAACGCGCCGAGGTGCTGCGTCACCAGAGCGCGCTGGCCCTCGCCGCGCAGGCGCTGGGAGACGAGGCGACGCTTCGCGCCCGGCTCGCCGCGACCCCTGCCGATGACGAAGCGGGCTACGCCCTCGGTTGCCTGTGCGCAGCACGAGGCGACGACGAACAGGCGCTCGCGCTGCTGCTCGAGGTCGTGAGCCATCGAAAAACCAGAAGGGACGATGCGCGCAAAGCGATGCTCACCGTCTTCGAGCGACGCGGCAGCGGCGATTCGGTCACGCAAACGTTCCGACGGCGCTTGATGATGCTGCTCTGAGCGGCCCGCGTCACGCGGGCGTTCCGTCGCGGGAATCGCTGGCGATCGGCCCCGCCTTTGACGATAGGGTCAGGGTTTCGATGCGCCCGGTCGTCGTCTTCGTCGCCAGCCTCTTCGTACCGGCGCTTGCTTTCGGTGCCATCTACGAGTCCGTCGTCGACGCCGATGACGAAGAAGAGATCTTCGCGATGTACCAGCGCGGAGACATCTCGCTCGACACCGCTGACACGCTGCTCGAGCTGCTCCGAGAAGGCGTCGACCTGAACTCGGCGCCGCGCGAGAAGCTCTACGACCTGCCGGGCCTCACGTACGCCGACTGCGACAAGATCATCCTCTACCGCACGCAGAAGGGTCGCATCGAAGACCCGACCGAGCTCGTGGGCGCCGAGGCCATCACCGCCGAGCAGCTCATCGGCATCGCGCCGTACATTCGACTCGAAGAAGCGAAGGCGAAGCTGCCGGTGAGCGGCAAGTTCCGCGCGCTCTCGCAGTACACCCTGCAAGACCCCGTCGCTCCACCGGCGCTGCTCACGGCACGGCTCAAAGGCCCGCTCGACCTCTCGGCGGGCTTCATGCTCGCGACGAGCCGCCTCGACCCCGTCAGGCCCACCTACGACTCGTTCGGGCAGCGCCTGGTGAGCGAGGGCATGAAGTACCGGCTCGATGCCCCGCGGCTCTTCCTGCAGTGGCAGAACGCCAACCGCCGCGTCATCGTCGGCACGTACTCCATCGGCTTCGCCGAGCGCCTCACCCTCGACAACACAAGGCGAACGACGCCGCGCGGGCTGTACCTCACTGACGACTTCCGCCGCTCGCAGGACCTCTCGACGTTCTGCCGCACCACGCTCGACTCGGGCGCCCCACCGCCTCCCGAGTGCGTGACGGCCGGCCAGCGCGTCACCGCCGACTACTCGACGCGCGACGTGTTCCGCGGCGTCGCCGGCAGCATCGAGAACCTCGAGCTCGGCGACCAGCGCACGTTGTCGCTCTACGGCTTCCTCTCGTACCAGTCGCGCTCGGTCTACCAGTACGACCTGTACGACAGGGCCATCTGCAACGACCCCTCGAGCTCGAGCGGCGACTGCACCGCGCCCCGCATCAGCGTCGTGCAGGGCCAGAACGACCCGGGCTGGAGACTGCGTTACTCCACGCTGCCCGGCTTCTTCGACGAGCTCGCCGGTGGCGGCCACGTCGACTTCAAGCCCAGCTTTCCGCTGCGCTTCGGCCTCACGGGCTATGGCTCGGTGCCCTTCTTCAACACCGTGCCTGCGGGCGCGGCCGTGCAGCCCGACTTTCAGGACACCGCGCGTTACCCCAACGGCGGCGCCTTCGGAGCCGTGGGCGTCGACGCACAGGCCGTCGTCGGTGACGTCAACCTGCACCTCGAGGTCTCACGCAGCTTCGACCGCGCCGTGAACAACCAGGGCGGCGGCTGGGCGGCGCTGCAGCGCTCCACCTACTCGCCGAAGGGCCACGAGCTCGAGCTGGTGTTGCGCTACTACGACAACCACTTCTTGAACCCCTACGCGCGGCCGTTCTCGGGCCCCGACGAAGATGCAGGCCAGCGCGCGCGCAACGAGGCGGGCGCCCGCCTTCGCTACTTCGGCAAGTTCTCGCGAGACTGGCAGTTCCGCACCACGCTCGACTTCTGGGTGCTGCCGTACACGAGCAAGGCGGGCGCAGCCGGCACCGCGAACCTCACCCTGCTCACCCGCGTCGACTTCACCGGGTGGAAGGAGTTCAAGCCGGCGCTCTGGTTCCGCCTCGCCGACCGCAACCTCGCCGTCAGCCAGCGCGGCGTCTGCCAGCAGACCGACCTCTCGATGCTGATGGTCGAGAACCTCGACACCAGCCAGGACTTCGACGGCAACGTCACCTACTTCACCTGCGACGGCTACCGCATCGCCCAGCGCTTCGACGTGCGCCCGATGGCGAAGCTGATCTCGTTCAGCGAGCAGGCCTCGGTCACGTGGCGCGACGACATCTCGAGCGCGTACAACGACAAGTTTCGCGTCGACCTGCAGGTGTGGTTCGAAGCCCGGTCGCAGCCGGTCGACTGGCTCTCGCTGCGGCTGCGCACGCGCTACCTGAACCAGGGCATCGACAACCCCGCCTCGTACGAAGAGAACCTGTGGACGTACCTCGAGGCGGCGTGGCTGCCCATTCGTGGGACCCGCGTGGCGTTGCGGTACGACCTCTTTGTGTGGCTCGATCAACGCGCATCAACGGCCGCGCGAGTTCCTTCGCCTGAACATCGCTTCCTCGTCGATCTCCGGACTTCGTTCTGACCGCCGCCATGCTGCCTTCTTCGTTCACACAGACGTCGCGTCGCTGCTCGGTGGGCGCGCTCCTGCTCCTTTCCCTCTCGCTCTGCTCGTGCGCGACGGAGCAGACGAAGCGGTACTCACAAGACGAAGCGCGCTCGATGCTCAAGCGCCTCGAGACCGTCAGCCTCGAGCTCGGCGAGTACCCCATCGACGGCGCCAGCGCGGTGCTCGACGGTGACACCATTCGCGTGAAGGGCCTGCCCGCCTCGCTGCGCCTGCTCGGCATCGACACCGAAGAGACCTTCAAGAAGGACAAAGAGCGCGCCGCCTTCGCCGCCGGCTGGGAGGAGTACAAGAAGAAGATGCGCGGCAGCTCTCCGCGCCCGGTGAAGTACGCCACGCCCCTCGGAGAAGACGCCAAACACTTCGCGCAGGCCTTCTTCGAAGACGTGCGTGAGGTGCGCCTCGAGCGTGACCACCCTGGTGAGATTCGCGACTTCTACAACCGCTACCTGGCGTACGTGTTCGCCAAGAAGAACGGCAACTGGGTCAACTACAACGTCGAGTGCGTGCGGGCCGGCTTCACGCCCTACTTCATGAAGTACGGCCGCAGCCGCCGCTTCCACAAGGACTTCGTCGACGCCGAGAAGGAGGCGCGCGACGCCCAGCGCGGCATCTGGAAGCCCGGCGCCATGTCGTACCCCGACTACGAGGAGCGCCTGAAGTGGTGGGGCGAACGCGAGGCCGTCATCACGCGCTTCGAGAAGGCCGCCGCCGAGGCGCCCGAGAGCTACATCGCCCTCACCCGCTGGGACGCGATGCTGAAGCTCGAAGGCAAGGTCGGCACCGAGGTCACCATTCTCGGCTCGGTCAGCGACGTGAAGTACAGCCAGGGCAACGGGCCCTCGGTCGTGAAGCTCGCGCGCTCACGCACCAGCGACTTCGACATCGTCTTCTTCGATCGCGATGTGCTGCTGTCGACCGGCATTCAATTCAAGAAGAGCGAGTACGTGCAGGTCCGTGGCACCGTGCAGAAGTACAAGAACGACAAGGGCTGGGAAAAGCTGCAGGTGGTGGTCTCCACGCCCGGCCAGGTGCTGGCGCCTTCGAGTGAACTCGAGAAGCTGTTGACCGATGATCAGAAGCGGGCCGAGCGTGAAAGTGACGAGGATGACTGAATGACTTCGACTTCGTATTCCCCTCTGCTCCGCGGCCTGCCCGCTGCGCTGGCGCTCGTTGCGCTGTCGTGCACGCCTCCCGTCGAGATGCCGACCGACGCCTGCAAGGGCCGCGTGCTCGGCGACCTCGTCATCACCGAAATGATGATCGACCCCGACGGCACCGACACCGGCGCCGAGTGGTTCGAGGTGTTCAACACCCTCGGCACGCCCATCGACCTGCGCGGCTACACCATCACCTACCGGCAGGGCACCTCGACCGCGAAGTCGCACACCGTGCGCGCCTCGGTCTCGGCGCCTGCGCGCGGCTACGTCGCGCTCGGTGACGTGCGCTCGGGGCCCAACCCGGCGTGGCTGGGCTACAGCTACGGCGACGACCTCGGCAGCTTCAGCCAGTCGACCGGCACCTTGAGCGTGCGCTGCGGCACCACCGTCATCGCCGAATACTCGTACACGCGCTCGGCGCGCTCCGGCCGCTCGCGCATGCTGGGCGGAGGCACCGACCCGACCTCGGCCCTCGCCGCCACCGAGACGAACTGGTGCGACACGCCGCCCGCGACCGAGTTCACGCCCCGCAACTACGGCACGCCCGGTGGGCCGAACCCCATGTGCGCGCCCGAGGCCATGCTCGGCACCTGTCTGCAGAACGGCGTGCCCCGCGCCATCGTCGCCGCCGAGGCCGGCGACCTGCTCATCACCGAGGTCATGGCCAGCCCGAAGGCCGTCACCGACTCCCTCGGAGAGTGGATCGAGGTGTACGCCACCACCGACGTCGACCTGAACGGCCTCTCTCTCGCGACCAGCACGAGCCGCGCCACCCTCTCGTCCACCGACTGCCTCACCGTGCACGCGCAGACGTACAACGTGCTCGCGCGCTCCACCGACGGCTTCGTCAACGGCGGTCTGCCTCCCGTGCTCTCGACCTTCTCGGTCAGCCTCTCGTCGGCCAACGAGCGCCTGCGCCTCGTGCGCGGCGACGCGGGCATCGACGAGGCCATCTTCTTCGCGTCTCAGAGCGGCGTCTCGTGGCAGGTGCGGCCCGACTTGCTGGCCAACCCCGACGACATTCGCGTCACGCTCAACGACACCCCCGATTCGTTCTGCAAGGCGTCGGCACCCTGGCCCGATGGCGGCGGTGACTTCGGAACGCCTGGCGCGCCCAACGGCACCTGCGCAGCTGACTCCGGCGTCGTCATCGTGCCTGATGGTGGGCAGCCGACCTTCGACTGCGCCACCATCAACCCCGGCGACCTCGTGGTGACCGAAGTGATGATCGACCCAACGGGCACCGACACCGGGCTCGAGTGGTTCGAGGTCTACAACACGACGGCGGCTCCCATCGATCTCGCCGGGCTGCTGCTCACCTACCGGCAGGGAGCCACCGCGCCGAGAACCCACCTCGTGCGCAGCTCGGTCGTGGTGCCGCCTGGCATGGCCGTAGCCGTCGGCGACGTGCGCTCGGGCCCGAACCCCGCGTGGATTGCGTACGCCTACGGCGCCGACCTCGGCGCGTTCAACAACTCCACCGCGACGGTCGGCGTGCGCTGCGACACCAAGGTCGTCACCGAATACACGTGGGTGCGTACCGCCCGCTCGGGCCGCAGCCGCATGCTGGGCGGGCCGGCGACGCCTACGGCTGCACTCGTCGCCGCCGAGGCCAACTGGTGCGACACCCCCACCAGCACCGAGTACACCCCGGGCGCCGCCGGAACCCCTGGCGCGGCGAACCCCCAGTGCGCGCCCGAGGCGATGACGGGCACCTGCCTCGACAACGGCACGCCCCGCCCCATCGTCGCGGCCGAGCCCGGAGACCTCGTCATCACCGAGGTCATGCCCAGCCCCTCGGCGAACGACACCGTCGGCGAGTGGTTCGAGGTCTACGCCACCACCGACGTCGACTTGAATGGCCTGTCGCTCGCCAACGCCACCTCCCGCACGACCGTCTCGTCGCCGAGCTGTCTGCGCATCGCCGCCAACACGTTCGGCATTCTCGCCCGCAACGCCGACCCGTTCCTCAACGGTGGGCTGCCCAGCCCGGTCGCGACCTACGGCTCGGTCGGCCTCAACGGCAGCGGCAACGAGATTCTCCGCCTCTTCCGCGGAGACGCCGGCATCGACCAGATCAACTTCACCGCTTCGGCCGCCGCGAAGGCCTGGCAGGTGCCGGGAGAGCTGCTGAAAGACCCGATGCTCATCAACCCGACCATCAACGACGTGCCCGCGAACCTCTGCGTCGCGCCCAACCGCTTCTTCACCGATGCCGGCCAGGGTGACTACGGCAGCCCCACGGTCGCCAACCCGCTCTGCGATGGCGGCGTGCCCTGACGTGAGGCGCCCGACGCTCACGCTGCTCGCGGTCAGCCTCGTGGCGGGGTGCGGCATGCCCACGCCCACGAGCACCTGTGGCCCCGCGAGCGCCACCGTCGCCCGCGCCATCGATGGAGACACCATCGAGCTCGCCGACGGCAAGAAGGTGCGCATGCTGCTCGTCGACACGCCCGAGTCGACCAATGGAAAGACCGACTGCTACGGCCACGAAGCGGCGCAGTTCACCTCGGACAAGGTGTTGGGCAAGACCGTGCAGCTCACCTACGACGACGCCTCGTGCACCGACCGCTACGGCCG
>JAEUJR010000241.1 GCA_016793585.1 Archangium sp. | reverse complement strand
GAACTCCAGAAGACAGTCGTTTGGCTGACGAGGTATCGCACATCTGACACCATGAGTTTCCTCCAGGTAAAGTCCCCTCCCCATGGCGCCCCCAGACATCCGCATTTTCAACACGATGCAGCAGACGAAGGTTCCGCTGGTTCCTCTCAACCCAGGGAAACTCGGCATCTACGTCTGCGGCCCCACCGTCTACTCCTGGGTCCACATCGGCAACGCCCGCACCTTCACCTCGTTCGACACGATCGTTCGCTACCTGCGGTTTCGCGGGTTCGAGGTGCGCTACGTGCGCAACTACACCGACGTCGACGACAAGATCATCAAGGCCGCGAACGAGGCGAAGGAAGACCCGATCGCGCTGGCCGCTCACTTCATTCGTGAGTTCGAAGCCGACGCCAAGGCGCTCCATCTGCTGCCGCCCGACGTCTCGCCGAAGGTGTCGGACACGATCCCAGAGATCGTCGCGATCATCGAGAAGCTGATCGCGCGCGGCGCGGCCTACGCAGCGGGCGGAGACGTCTACTTCGAGGTTCGCAAGTACCCCGGCTACCTCAAGCTCTCGAAGAAGAACCTCGACGATCTCGTGTCAGGCGCCGGCGAACGCGAGCTCGTGCTCGACTCGAAGAAAGACCCGATGGACTTCGCGCTGTGGAAGGCCGCGAAGCCGGGCGAGCCGTCGTGGGACTCTCCGTGGGGCAAGGGCCGGCCGGGCTGGCACATCGAGTGCTCGGCCATGAGCGCCAAGTACCTCGGCGAGACCTTCGATCTGCACGGTGGCGGGCTCGATCTGATCTTCCCCCACCACGAGAACGAGATCGCACAGTCGGAAGCCGCGAGCGGCAAGACGTTGTGCAACTGCTGGATGCACGGCGGCTTCCTCGATCTCGAGGGCGCGAAGATGTCGAAGTCGCTCGGCAACGTCGTGCGGCTGCGCGACGCGCTCCAGCAGGTCGATGCCGAAGCGTTGCGCTTCTTCTTCCTCACCACGCACTATCGCCAGGCGCTCTCGTTCTCGGACAAGCAGCTCGCCGATGCCGAGACCCGCATGGAGTACTTCTACGAGACGCTCCGTAAGGTCGACGAGCGCGTCGAAGGGAAGGACTTTGGCCAGGGCGCACTCCACGGAGAGCCCGAGCGGTTCCTGCGCGAGCTCGACGAGGCCATGGCCGACGACTTCAACTTCCCCGGTGCACTGGGGGCGCTCTCAGGGTTGTTCAACGAGCTCAACCAGCTCACCGACAAGCCACCCGTGAAGGACAAGGCGATGGTGGGGCGAACGTTGCTGGCGCTTCGCGAGGTGGCGAAGAAGGCCTCGCTCGCGCTGGGCCTCTTCGAAGACAAGCCCTCCGAGTGGCTGCTCCGACGGCGCGATCGTCAGGTGGTGCGCCTCGGCATCGACGTCGCGAAGGTCGACGCGGCGATCACCGCTCGCCACGAAGCGCGCGCGAAGAAGACTCCAGAGGGCTTCAAGGAAGCCGATCAGATTCGCGCCGACCTCAAGGCGATGCGGGTCGAGATCATGGACTCGCCGGCTGGCACGACCTGGAAGGTGCTCAGCGAGCTGCCGACGAGCTGATCAGCGACGACGCCGACGCAGCAGCGCGAGGAGCGGGAGCAGCGTGAGCCCGCCCACGCTGCTGCACCCCGTCTTCGCGAGCGGGCCTGCGATGGCCGCCTTGGGCAAGAGAATCTGCGGCTTGGGCGGCTCCTGACAGAAGCGGAAGCCGTTCCACCCGTTCGCGCACTGCCAGTTGTCGGGGCAATCGCCCTGGTTGCGGCAGGTGAGCTGGCAGATCGAGTCGCCCTCGGTCGGCCCGGTGCAGACCGTGTCCATCGCGCAGAAGTTCGTGTTGATGCGGCAGGCGGCTCCGACCGCCACGATCGGCAGCTGCTTCTTCAGGCAGAAGCCGTTGAGGCACTCGAAGCCAGTCGTGCAGTCGGCGGGGCCGGTGCACGCGCGGGTGCAGTACGGCTGAAGGTTCTGCGGGTCGTTGCGGCACTCGCGGTTCACGCACTGCGTGGCCATCGTGCAGTCGCCGCCCTGGGGAACACAGTCGGGGTCGGGGTCGGCGCAAGCCGTCGTCGCGCACAGGCCGTTGGGGCCGCAGTCTGGGCAGTCGGGGTCGACGCCGCCCATGAGGCCGAGGCACACCGAGCTGCAGATGTTGTCCTTCGCGCAGACGCAGTCGAAGTCGGGCATCGCGCAGTTGGTCGCGCAGCGGCCGTCACGATCACACGACGGCGCCTCGTACATCGTCAGGTACATCTGCACGAACGACGCGAAGGCGTCGACCCGGGTATCGGCTCCGTAGGTGCACGTCTGCGAGGTGGTGAAGCTGTGAATGCCGACCTGGCGCTCGACGCCATCGGGGAAGGTGTAGAACGTGGGGCCACCGGAGTCGCCCTGGCAGATGCCCTTCGACTGGTTGTCACCCATGAAGATCAGCTGCTGGGTGAGCTGGGCGACGGTGAGGTTGACCTGCCGGCGGGTGCCGTTGCCCGAGCCGGGCATGGTGTTGCCGTAGCCCACCGCGCGAATCGGCCGGCCCTGCGTGCCGTTCATCGACTGGTTGTTCCACGGCTTGGGGTTCACGTTGGCGGGGGCGCTCTCGAGCAGAATGATCGCGATGTCGTTGCGAAGATCCTGGCCGTTGGGGTTCCACTGCGGGTGGGTGTTCCACCGGAGCGCGCGGTAGGTGTTCACGCCGAAGCGAATCTGTTGGTCGGTGGGCGCGTTGTGCGCGATCACCGAGCGCGCGGAGTCGACGCAGTGCGCGGCCGTCAGCAGGGTGCGCGAGCCGATGAGCGTCGCGGTGCAGATGCCCATCTGCCCGCTGTTCTCGGTCATGATCAGCTGAAAGACGTTGTTGTCGGTGGCGGGAGCGACCGTGCCTCCGACGATGGCGCCGCGCTGGTACGCCACGGGCGGCAACTCAGAGACACCGCCCTCTTCGACGGTGAGCCCGCAGGCCACGGTGAAGAGCGCGAACGACGAGAGAAGGCGGAGTTTCATGGGGTTCAGTTCCGACGGCGACGACGCATCGGGACCATCAGCATGAGCACGCCCAACAGTCCACCGGGCGCTGAGCTGCAGTTGCCCTTCGGTACGTTGCCGAGCTGAGGCAGAACGCCCGGGACGGTCTTCGGAATGAAGTCGAGGTTGAGCGGGCGGCAGTAGCGACCGCCCATCTTGCCGCCTTCGCAGTTGGCGGCGTCGCCACAGTCGGCAGTCACGCTGCAGGGCTGAACGCAGCGGGTGATGCCGTTGCTGGGCCCGTTGCAGGTGCTCGTCACGCAGAAGTCGAGCATGGGCGAGCACGCGTCGAACAGTTGCCGCTCGGGCCGGGGAGGAATGCGGCACGCGCCAGAGACGCACTGCATGCCCGACTGACACTCGCTGGTCTGACCGCACGGCCGGCTGCAGTAGGTTTCTTTGTTCTGCGCGTCGTTCACGCACTGGCGGCCCTGGCATTGCGTCGCCGCGGTGCACAGCCCGGTCTCGCTGACGCAATCGCCGTCGGCGCGGGGGCACTGGCCGACCGCGCAGATGCCATCGGCGCCGCAGTTGGCAGGGCAATCGGAGTCACGCGAGAAGTCAGCGCAATCGATCGAGCACTGGCCGTCACCGCTCGCGCACGCACAGTCTTGATCGATCACCGCGCAGCCCTGCTTGCAGAGCCCGTCGAGCTCGCAGGTCGGCTCCTCCCACGCGCTGGAGGTCTGCCGAATCCACGGGATGACGGTGTCGACGCGCATGTCGACGCCGAAGTTGGTGCAGCCCTGGTCTCCGTAGCTGACGACACCAACGAGCTTCTCGTCGGTGGTGCCGGGCAGCACCATGAACGCCGGGCCGCCAGAGTCTCCCTGGCAGGTCTGCTTTCCGGGCGCCCCCGATTCGAAGCTGGTCGCCATCACCCGGCGCAGGGGCGTGGCCACCTCGCGCTTGGTGCCGCTGCCGATCTGCGACGCGCCGTCGGTCACGCCGTAGCCCGAGTGCCGCACCGACAACCCCACCATGGCCTGCGTGAGCGCCGTCTCGTTCAATCGCAAGAGCGGCACGTTCGTCACCGCGCGCTCGAGGCGCAGCAGGCCGAAGTCGTTGGCCTGGCCGGAGTAGAGCGGGTGCCTGGTCTGCGAAACCACCCGCACCGTCGAGCTGGGGTTCGACGCGTAGGTGCCGAAGGCGATGGAGTAGGGCGCGTTCTGGCCCTGGGCGTAGATGCAGTGGGCGGCGGTCAGCACCGTCTTGGGGCCGATGAGCGAGCCAGTGCAGTACTGCGAGAACCGGTTTCCGTAGCCGACGACCAGCGCGACGACCGCAGGGTCACCCATGGTGACGGTGCCGCCGATGATCTCCTGGCTGGTGCTGGCCGAGGGCTCCGCCGAAGGAAGCTCGAGTTGGCCGCAGGCACTCCCAAGAACGGCGCCGGCCAACACCGTGAAGAGAAGCTGTGACTTCATGTCGACTCCCTTGCTGCTGCGTATCGCACAGACCCTGCAATGGTGCGCGCCGTGAGCAAGGTGTGTGCCCAGCACTTTCAGAACGAAAAAACAGCCACTTGTCAGTGAAGGGGTGAGCTGCCTCCGACAGCACAGCCCTGATCTGACTGGGAACGGGACAGTGCGCACACCAGCGACTTGTCACGAGTCATGACGGCGCGTTTTGGCTGGGTTGAATCCGACCTGAACGGATAGCCTCCGCGCCCTCGTGTCGACGCTTCTCAGAGGGGCAACGCTCGTCGAGATCGAACCGCCGACGGTGGAGCGCGCCGATCTTCGTATCGAGAAGGGCAAGGTCATCGCGCGGGCGCCGTCGCTCGAGCCGCTGCCCAACGAAGAGGTGACCGATCTCTCGGGGCGGGTGGTGATGCCGGGGCTCGTGAGCGCCCACCATCACCTGCACGGCAGTCTGCTGCGGGGGCTCGCGCGGGCGCAGAGTGGCTTCGCTGCCGAGCAGGCGTTGTTCGAGCGCGTCGAAGAGGCGCTCAGCCTCGACGACATTCAGGCCTTCGCGTCGTCGGGCGGCCTCGAGGGGCTGTGCGCGGGCACCACAACGGTGTTCGCAGTGCACGCCTCTCCGCGCGTGGTGGCGGGCTCGCTCGGCAAGGTGGCGCACGGGCTCAACGACACGGGCATTCGTGGGGTGCTGGCCTACGAGCTCTCCGACCGCGCCGGCGTGGTGAGCCGCGAAGAGTCGCTCGAAGAGATGACCGGCTTCATCTCGCGCGCCCGTGGCCGGTTCCGTGGCGCGGTCGGGCTCTCGCACCTGGGCGTGACCTCGAACGAGTCGCTGCAGGCGGTGAAGGCCATCACCACGAGCACCGGCGCGCAGCTGCTGGTGAACATCGCCGAAGACGCGCGCGAAGAGTCACAGAGCCAGGCGGCGTTCGGCGCCACGCCGCTCGAGCGTCTCTTCGAGAAGGAGCTGGTGACCGAGAAGACGGTGCTGGCCCAGGGCGTTCACTTCTCGTGGCCCCAGCTGTCCGAGCTGCTCACCCGTGGCGCGTGGCTGGTGCACGCTGCGCGAAGCAACATGAACACGCAGACGGGCATGGCCGCGCCGGCCAAGTTCGGGGTTCGCGCGTGTCTGGGCACCGACGTGATGAGCCTCGACACGCTGGCCGAGGCGCAGGTCGCGTCGCTGCGCAGCCGTGACGCCGCCCAGCCCATCGACATTCTGCGCGTCATCGCCAACGGGCACCGGCTCGCGTCGCAGGCGTTTCATCAGACCATCGGCCCGTTGCGCGAAGAGGCCGTCGCCGATCTCGTGGTGCTCGACTACCAGCCGCCGACCCCGCTCACCTCTGAGACGCTCGCAGCGCACCTGCTCCACGGCATGGCCTCGCAGCACGTGGAGTCGGTGATGGTCGACGGCATGTGGCGCTTGTGGAAACGAAAGCCCCTCTCGGTCGACGTCGCCGAGCAGGCGCGGGTGAGCCGCGAAGCCGCCGCCGCCGTCTGGGCGCGCCTGGCCCAGTGAGAGTGGCGCCCTGCGCGTCGCTTCGTTACCTGGCCCGCATGGTCGCCGCCGCGCTTCTCGTTCTCGCAGCTACGCCGGTGGTGGGTGACGTGGCCCCCGACTTCGCAGTCAAAGACGTCGACGGCCGCGAGCTCACGTTGTCGAAGCTGGTCGAGCGCGGTCGTGGTCGCCTTCTACCCGAAGGCCTTCACCGCAGGTTGAACGCGCGAGCTCACCGCGTACCGGGACCGGTATGCCGACATCGAGAAGCACCAGGGCACGGTGATGGCCGTCTCGGGCGACGACGCCGAGACCGCGAAGAAGTTTCGCGACAGCCTGAAGGCGCCGTACTCGTTCGTGAGTGACGACTCGGGCGCGCTGATGCGGCGCTTCGACGTGAAGTACCCGCTGGTGACCGTCGCCAAACGCGTCACCTTCGTGATCGGCGCGGGCCGCAAGGTGCTCGCGATTCAAGAGGGCAGCGACGCGCTCGATCCCTCGAGCACTGTGACGGCGTGCAGCCTCGAGAAGCCGAAGGCGCTGCAGTTCTTCGCGCCGCCCAAAGACGGCGGCACGTGAATCGGAAGCTGGCGCAACACGTCAGTCGCGTTGCTTGACGGCCACGCACGTGTGGGTTTGGGTGCGCGCCCGCTTGTTCCCCAAGGCGCGGGCCGGACCGCGCTCGAATTCCCTGGAGTCTCGCCCATGAAATTGAAGGCCCTCTCGCTCGGAGCCGCGCTCGGCTTCGTCTTCGCCGTCGTCCCCTCGTGTGGCACGCCCACGACCACGTGCGGCCCGAACAACTGTACTGGCTGCTGCAACGCCGGCACGTGCGTCACGCCCGACAAGTTGACCGACGCCGCCTGCGGCAGCAGCGGCAACGCGTGTTCGAACTGCACCGCGTCGCAGCAGACCTGCAACATGACGACGAAGTCGTGCATCGGCTCGAACGTGACGGGCGGCGGCTCGTCTGGCACCGGCGGCGGCTCGTCGGGCACGGGCGGTGGCAACACGGCGGGCTCGGGCACGGGTGGCGGAACGGCGAACGCCGGCGGCACCGCGACGGGCGGCGGCTCGGCGACTCGGCAGCCCTGCGACATTCTCACGAACCCCACCTGCCCAACGGGCTCGGAGTGCGTGCTCAACGGCGTGAACGGCAGCGCTGGTACCTGCATCCCCGGGGCGTGCAGCGTGCTCGCGCAGGACTGCACCGCGCCGAACACGAAGTGCATGGTCGTGCCCGTCGGTGATGGCGGAGTCGAGCGTGTCTGCACGCCGTTCTCGCTTGGTGATGGCGGCACGCCCGACAACGGTGCCTGCCAGCAGGCGATCCCCGATTCGTGTCAGCGCGGCGCACAGTGCGTCGGTCTGTCGGGTGGTGGGTCGCCGACCTGCCGTCGTTTCTGCGGCCCGCTCAACATGTGTGCCCCTGGCTCCGAGTGCAACTTCGGCGTGCAGTTCGCCGCGGTGCAGGGTGGCGCGAGCGAGCTTCACCTGATCTGCTCGCAGGTCACCGCCTGCAACCCGTTCGATCAGTCGCCCTGCCAGGCGAGCGAGGCCTGTCAGCTCGGTACGTCGGGCACGCCGATCTGTCTGCCGGCGGGCACGGTGATGGGCGGCGGCACCTGCACCACGTCGGCCTTCTGCGCGCGCGGCCTGCAGTGCGTCGCTGCGGCGGCTGGTGGCAACTCGGGCGTGTGCCGCTCGTTCTGCAACGTCGACGGCGGCATGCCGACCTGCGCGGCCGGCATGTGCCAGAACAACATGGGCACGGGCCTCGGCACCTGCTCGATGTGACGAGCCGTCGTCCAGCGACGACGTGACAGAGAGCGCCCACTCCGGATTCGTCGGGGTGGGCGTTTTCGTTTCAGGTACGCGGGGTGAGCTTCGGCTCAGCGTTTGATCATCGGAACCGTCGCGAACCCCATCGCGGGCATGCTCTCGGGCGTTTCGATCGGCTTGCGCTGCGGCACCGTGCGCCACGCATTGAAGCGCGTCTCGGCCAGCAGCTGGGCACGCTGTTCGTCGGTGTACTTGAGGTAGCAGTTCTTCGTCTGTTCGCTCGGCAGGCGCAGGTCGCTCACCACGCCGACCCACGAGAGCACCTTGAGCACGTAGAACGTGACGTCGATCTCCCACCAGAACCAGCCCTGGTTCGCGGTGTTCTGGTGGAAGTGGTGGTTGTTGTGCCAGCCCTCGCCGAGCGTGATGAGCGCGAGCCAGAAGTTGTTCCGGCTGGTGTCCGTCGTCAGGTAGCGGCGCTTGCCGAAGATGTGCGTGAGCGAGTTGATGGTGAAGGTGCCGTGGTACAGCAACACGGTCGAGACGATGCCGCCGTAGAAGACCCACGGCAGGCCGCCGATGGCGAACAGCGCGACGAGCCCCACGAGCGACGGCACCATGAAGTTCTTGTTGAGCCACACGAGCTCGGGGAAGCGGGCGAAGTCCTTGATGGCGGCGTAGTTCGTCGGCTCGTAGTCCTTCACGAGGATCCACCCCATGTGGCTCCAGAAGAAGCCCTTGCGCGCCGGAGAGTGAATGTCCTCCTCCGTGTCGCTGTAGCGGTGGTGGTGGCGATGATTGGCGGCCCACCAGAGCGCGCCCTTCTGCGCGCTCGTCTGCGCGAGGAAGGCGAGCAGGAACTGGAAGACGCGGTTGGTCTTGAACGCGCGGTGCGAGAAGTAGCGGTGGTAGCCGGCGGTGATGCCGAACATGCGCACCACGTAGGTGACTGCGACGAGCGCGACGTACTCCCACTTGAAGGGGAAGAGCACCGCCAGCGGGAGCAGGAAGTGAATGCCGATGAAGGGAATCGAAGCGACGAGGTTCCACTCGTGCGCGGGCTGTTTCGTCGAGGTCGTGGTGGTCATGGTGTCGTGTCTCTTCTTCGACACGATCAACACGCCAACCCGTCATCCGATCGTCAGCGCTCCCGACATTTCCCCTCGAAGGGAAGCGGTGATTGTCACGCGGGCGTCATCGCGGCGAGCCACGCTTCGAACCCGGGGTTTCCGAGCAGCGACGTGAGGTCGGGGTCAGCGCGAGCGGCGGCGGCATCGGTGAAGCCGTTCTGCGCGGCGAGGGTGAGGCAGCGCAGCGCGTTGGAGGCGTCGCCCGAGCGCGCCCAGTTGCAGGCCGCGGTGTACGCGGAAGCGGCGTTGGGCTCGGCCTGAAACGCGCCTTCGGCCATCTGCGCTGCGCGAGCGTACTCGCCGCGCAGGTAGAGCACGCGTTCGGCGGCGAGCCAGGCGTGGGCGAGTCGAACGCCGGGCAGGGCGCGCGCTTCGGCTTCACGCCCCGTTCTCAGCAACGCGCCTGCGAGCTCGGCGCGAATGAGGGGCTCGTCGATGGTGCGGGCGGCTTCGGCCCAGAGAGGAAGTGCCGCGGCGTCGTCTCCGGCCAGCGAGTAGGCGGCTGCGAGGGCGTGCGGAGGGACCGGCAGGCCTTCGACGTTGCGGAAGTGCCGCAGGGCCTCCTGCCCGTCAGATTGTTTCACCGCGATGAGGCCCAGCAGTTGATGCGCGCGCGCCTTCACGCCCGCGGGCACGTCGATGCTGCGCAACAGCTGCTCTGCAGCCTGCTTCGCCTCGGTCAGCTTCCCGGCCTTCACGTCAGCGGCGACGGCGTCGAGCTGCTGATGCATCGGGTGCGCGCTCGCGCCTTCGGGCAGCTCGCCGCGTGCGTAGGCCTGAACGACGGACACCGATCGGAAGCCCCAGAGCCCGAACAGCAGGCCCAGCACCGGCGCCTTGAAGAACAGCGCGAACGCGAGCCCGAGGGCAGCGAAGCCCAGCGTGATGACCTGCGCATAGAGGAAGCCCTTGCGACCGAAGAGGTGCATGAGGATCGCGCGGGCGATGTGGCCGCCGTCGAGCGGCGAGACGGGAATGAGGTTCACCAGGGCCCAGAAGAGGTTCGCGGTGAACGCCGCCTTGAGCGCGTACTCGAGCACGCGGTTCGAGCTGCCCGAGGCGTCGAGCAAGAGCAGCAACGCCCCCGCGATGACGCCCAGGGTCAGACCCGCGCCGGGGCCGGCGAGCGTGAGCAGCACCTCGCGATGCCATGGAATCTCTCCCGGTGCGTTGGGCAACGTTCGCCCACCGAGGCCAATGAGCTGAATCGCCGGGGTGTAGCCGAACGCGCGCGAGCTGAGCGCGTGGCCGAGCTCGTGCACGAGCACCGAGACCGAGATGATGAGGCCCCACAGCAGCATGACGATCACCATCGTCTGCCCGCGATCGGGGTGGGCCAGGTTGGTGAGCACCACGCCCGGCCACTCGGTGGGGCTGCGTTCGCTCTGGGCGAAGCTCCAGGCGAGCAGGGCGGAGATCAGCAGATGGCTGAAGTGCACCTGTACGGGGATGCCGCCGAGCCTGAACTGGAACACGCCACGTTTCGTAACACGCACGAGTTCGTGATCGTCATGAAGCAGTCAGTTGCGGTCCGTTCCAACTGTCCGATAGGGGAGCGCTCCTCATGCTGCCCATTGGCCCGTACACCCTGAAGAACCGCTTCATCCTCGCGCCGATGGCCGGTGTCTCGGAGATGCCGTTCCGCTCCATCGCCTTCGAGCTGGGCGCTGCCCTGTGCCCGACCGAGCTGGTGAGCGCGCAGGGGCTCTTTCGAATCAACACCCGAACGCTGCGGTACCTGCGCTTCAACCCCGAGATCGAGCGCCCCTACTCGCTGCAGATCTTCGGTGGCGAGCCCGAGGTGATGGCGAAGGCCGCCGTCATCGGCAAGGAGCACGGCGCGCAGATCATCGACATCAACATGGGCTGCCCGGTGAAGAAGGTGACCAAGAGCGGCGCGGGCTCGGCCTTGATGTGCGACCCTCCGCGCGCGGGCGAGCTGGTTCGCCTGATGCGCGAAGCGACCGGGCTGCCCGTGACCGCGAAGATTCGCTCGGGGTGGGACGCGTCGAGTCGCAACTTCCGCGAGATGGCCGATTCACTCGGCGCCGCTGGAGTCTCAGCGCTGGCCGTTCACCCGCGAACGCGCGCGCAGGGCTACTCGGGCAAGGCCGACTGGAGCGTCATCGCCGACCTGAAGAAGCACGTGGGCAACCGGTTTCCCATCATCGGCAACGGCGACGTGAAGACGGTGGCCGACGCGACGCGCATGCTCGAGCAGACGGGCTGCGACTACGTGATGATCGGCCGTGGCGCGCTCGGCAATCCGTGGATCTTCCGCGAGCTGCTCGGTGGCCCGAAGCCGACGCGCGAAGAGCGGTGCGCGCTGGTGCTCCGTCACTTCCGTGAGCACCTGCACTTCGTGTCGCACGAGCGGGTGACGCGCGAGAAGCTGTCGCCCGAAGAAGAGGCCGTGCGCGCCGAGCGAGCGGCGGTGCACAACTTCCGCAAACACCTCGCGTGGTACGCGCACGGCTTGTCGGGCGCGTCGGCGTTTCGCAACAACGTCAACCGCATCGAGACGAAGGCCGAGGTCGAGAGCGCGGTCGAGCAGTTCTTCCTCGGAGCCGAGCACGACGCGCACGCGCCCGAAGAAGAATACGACGTCGACTACCGCACCGCGCTCGGCTGAGTCGCGAGCACGAACAGCCCGCTGAGGGCGCGGCTCGACGACCCCAGCGGATCTCTCAGCGCTCGAAGAGCCTGGCTGCGACTCGTGGCCCGCACTCGGCCCGCTTCGGTGCAGTCCTCTTTCGTGAGCGCGGGGGCGGCGCAGGTCAGCTGCCAGCCGATCGACGGTGCGAGCACCGAGAGCGACAGCGGAAGCGCCAGGGTGCTCGTGACGACGAGGGCCATGAGCGCGCGCATGCGGAGCTGAGACGCACGCGTCATGAAACCAGTTCCCCTGTCGATGCGTAGAGGGCGAACGATGACGCCTGCACACAACCCACGGCTTCGCCTCGGCGAAGTGCTGATGAAGCTTGGACACGTGAATGAGCAGCAGCTGCAGCAGTTGATTCTTCGCGGGCGTCAGGCGCGGCGTTCGCTGGGGCGCGTGGTGATCGAGGCGGGGCTGTGCACCGAGGAGCAGATGTTCTCGGCGCTGGCGTTCCAGGCACAGTTGCCGATCGTCGATCTCGACGCGATGTCACAGGCGCCCGAGGTGTTCGGTGTGCTGACGAACAGGTTCGCGCGGGAGCACCGGGTCGTCGCCATCGAGCTGAAGGATCGTGAGTTGCTGGTCGCGATGACGGCTCCGGCATCACTCGCGACGCAGGACGCGGTTCGTGCGGTGAGCGGGCGTTCGCGGTTGCGGGTGGTGCTCGCGAGCGATGCCGCGATGAAGCGTGCGCTCGACCGGTTTCATCCCGAGGCAGGGCGACTGCCGGTGGTGACTCCGGTGAAGCCGGCGCCTGCGTTGCCACGGCCCGAGCTGGTCGACTCGATTGGTTTGTCCGCGAGGGCCGGTGAGCTCGTTCGCCAGATGACGATCACGCACGGCATCTCGACGCGCGAGGTGCTTCAGCGTGTGCTCGAGACGTGGGCAGACAACACGCTGCGCAGGGCTACTCCCCGAAGCTGACGTCGATTCGCCCGTCTTCGCAGACGTCGATGAAGGTGGTGCCGCCTTTCGCGTTCGGTACCTGCCAGCGCAGCTTCCAGCAGCGACCGGTCGTCTTCGGAGCCGCGCCGCCGCGATCGAACTCGGCCGCCTCGAGATACTGGCGCGAGAGGTCGACCTTCCGGGTCTTCGCGTGGTCTTTCGCCTTCACGATGGCCTGCTCCATCGTGAGGCGGGGCGCGTCACCGGCACTGCCAGGCGTTTGCGTGAGCAGCGCTGCGAGGACGAGTGCGATCATGGTCAGGCTCCGTGGAGCGTCCAGATCTCGCGGCCGGTCTTGAGCAGCTTCTTCTCGATGCGCAGCGAGGTGTTCTCGGCGTCGGCCATCTGCTGCAGCTCGGCCAGGTCGGCGGCGGTGCCGTCACAGAAGCCCATCGGGCGCGACGAGGCGGCGGTGTTCAGCTGCACCTTGAACTCACCCTTGTCCCAGCGGGTCTGGGTCGCGTTGCTGTATTGGTGGATCATGGGGCCTTCATGCACCGTCGCGTTCCCAAGGTGAAGTTCAGGCTCTGAACGAGACGGCGTCGATCCTCCATGCGCTTGCGGATCTATTCGGACCTTCACCTCGAGTTCGCACCGTTCGAGCCTCCTGACTGCGCCGGCGTCGACGTGGTGATCCTCGCGGGCGACATCGACGTGAAAGGCCGGGGAGTCGGGTTCGCGAAGCGGTTCGCGTGCCCCGTCGTCTACGTGCCCGGTAACCACGAGTACTACGGCGGAGCGATTCCTCATCTCACCGACAAGTTGCGCGCGGCGTGCGAGGGCTCGAACGTTCATGTGTTGGATGACGCGGTGGTGGAGCTGGCCGGCG
>JAEUJR010000236.1 GCA_016793585.1 Archangium sp. | reverse complement strand
GCTCTTTCGCAGACTCTGCGATCGCCCGCTCGACCTTCGCGAGGCTCTCACCCGTGAGATCGCCTGCGACGTAGCGCTCGAGCAACGCGTCAGGCAGTGGCCGTGGCTCGCTCATGCGGCTCCTTTCGGCGTGAAGCGCTCGGCGCGTTTGTTGGCCCGCTCCGCGAAGGCCGCGAGGGCCCGGCCGACCGTCTTGCGCGAGATGTCGAGCGTCTCGGCGATCTCCGACGTGGTGTGGCCTTCGACGAAGTACAGCATCGCGCACGTCAGCGTCTGTTCGTCTTCGCCCTTCGTCAGCAGCGCGAGATCGTGCGTCGCTTCGACCCGCACGGTTCCTCCGTCACTCGAGGGCAGCTGCACCGTCGGGCCTTCGCCGTCTTCTTCGGCAGTCAGCGCGCTGAGGCGCCCGTGCCAGCGAGCACGTCGCCGCAGCCGATCGACCGATTGGTACGTCGCCATCTGGTACAGCACCGTGAACGGGCTGGCGGCTCCCGTGAGCTTCGCGTCGAGCTTGAAGTAGCCGAGGAACACGTCTTGCGTGACGTCGTGCGCTTCGGCTTCGTCTCCACCCAGCAGTGACTTCGCGCGCCGAAAGACGGCTGGCGCGAACCGGCGGTACAGCTCGTTGAAGCGCTCGGTCGAGGCCGCCATTCGGGCCCAGCCTCGCGCACTCGGACTCAAGCCCCAAGCGTCTGCTGTCGACTCCATGGGCATGGGTCGCTCCACCCGCATTCGAGGGGACATCTTTTTCGTGCAGTCGACCTGCGCTACGACGCCTCGATGCTCCAACGCGCGTTGCTGCTCGGTCTTCTGCTCGCGGGGTGCAAGCGCGAAGCGGTCGTGAAGGAGATCTCGGTGGCCGACGCCGCCGCCCAGTTTCTCGCGAAGACCGCGACCCCGGTCGACGCCAACACGCCCGAGTACCGCGAAGGGGCAGGGTGGGTTCCAGGCGCCGTGCTGCTCGACGACTACCTCGAGTTCCCGGTGTCGGTGCTGCCGGCCGATCACGATCGACCGCTCGTCTTCTACTGCACGAGTCGAATGTGAACGGCCTCGCACGAAGCCGCCGGTCGGGCGGCGAAGAGCGGGTGGACGAACGTGTCGGTGATGTCAGAAGGCATGAAGGGCTGGAAGGCCGCAGGTCTCACGGTGAACCACTGAGGTTTCGGTTCGAGGAGCTCCGCCCCGAGCAGCAGATCGGCTAACACTCGGCACCTGCCCGGGGGAGTCATGATCTCGATCGTCGTTGCTGTGGCATTGGCCGCTGCTCCATTCAAAGGCGCGAGCGCCGGCATTTCGCTCTCTGGCATTCCGCCCGAGCGCGGCGAGTTCTACAGCGAGTTCGTCGCGCAGCAGATGGCGGCGCAGGGCGTCTCGGTCGTGACGCCCAAGCAGATCGCGACCCTGCTGGGGTTGGAGCGGCAGCGCGAGCTGCTCGGGTGCTCCGAGTCGGCAACCAGCTGCATCGCCGAGATGGCGTCGGCGCTCGGGGTCGACGGCGTGGTGATGGGCGAAGCCGCGAAGCTCGAGTCGGGCGGCTTTCAGGTCTCGTTGAAGGTCGTCTGGAGCCGCGACGGTCGGCCCCTCATCGTCTTCACGGGCCGGGCGACCGACGAGGGTGGCTTGCTCGACGTGATGGGGAAAGGCGCCCAGCTGATGGCCCGCGATCTCACCGAGGGTGACTGGGTTCGGCTGACGACGGCGCCGGCGTCTCACTCCATCACCCCCTCGTCTCCCACGAAGATCGCCGGCCTGACGTTGCTGGGCGTGGGCGCCGTCTTCACCGGAGTCGGTGTGCTCGGGTTCGTCCGAAGCGGCAACATCGCCCAGCAGCTCGGCGCCGGGTCCTTCCTCAGTCGCGACGAGGCCGTCGCCGTCGCGAGCGAAGGCAAGGTGATGCAGACGATGGGCTTCGTCGGCCTCACGGTTGGCGCGGCCTGCCTGGTCTCGGGAGCGCTGCTGACGCTCCTGGGGTTCTCTGGTGACGTGCGCCCCGTCGCGTGGCTCTCGCCGCAGTCGGTGGGGCTGGGGTGGGCGGGGGTGCTGCCATGAGGCGATGGCTCGCGGCGTTCAGCCTGCTGCTCGCCGGCTGCAACAACTTCGACGCGCTCGTCGAGCGGTGCGTGGCCGAGGGGCGGTGTGGCGCGGCTGCCATGCTGGACGGCGGCACGAACAACGTGCAGGCGCCCGTCCTGTTGGCCACGCCAGGTCAGCTCGGCTTCACACTCGTCGGCGGCGAGATGGGCCCGTCGAAACGGGTGACGCTCTCGAACCTCGACGGCGGCGTCGCAAACTCGGTCACGGTCAACCTGGCTGGCACCAACGCAGGAGACTTCGGGTTGTCGACGGCTTGCGGTTCGACCCTGAGCCCCGGGCAGAGCTGCCCCATCGATCTCACCTTCCGCCCTGTCGATCAGTCGGTGTCGACGCGCAGCGGGGTGCTCGAGGTTCGCGCGACGGGCGTACCCGTGCTGCAGGTTCCGCTCGCGGCCACCATCACCCCGTCGCTCGAGGTGCCGCCCCTGGTCGAGTTCGGAGACGTTCGCGTGGGCACCATGAAGAGCACCAGCGTGGTGGTTCGCAACCTCTCGACTCGGCCCGCCAACCTCGTTCCAACGGTGCTCTCGCCCTACAGCGTCGAGTCGAACGGTTGCTCGAGCGTGGCGGGCATGCAGGCCTGCATGATTCAGCTCAGCGTCGCGATCAGCCAACCCGGCACGCGCGACGACACGATGCAGATCGCCATCGGCGGCACGAGCCTGACTTTCACGGTGCCCGTTCGGGTTCGTGGCGTGACCGGCGGGGTCGTTCAGCTCGAGCCTCAAGATCTCTTTCCCACCTCGGAGGAGAGCGAGCTGGTGGGGCAGGCGAGAGATCGGACCTTCTCGGTCCGCAACACGGGCGCTCAGACGATCGGCCCCATCTCGTTCGCGTTCAGCACCGACGGCGGGTTCTCGTTGCTCGACGCGGGCTGCGACTTCCTCGACGCGGGGGCTTCGTGCTTCGGCGTGGTGCGGTTCGCGCCGACGAGCTTCGCGACGTTCGGCTTCACGCTCTCGGCAGACGCAGGGCCCGCTGGCGGCGACTCACTCTCGGACCAGGGCTACGCCCGCCAGTCGTTCACCGCCACGCTGCAGGTCTCGCCACCGAACGCTGGCCCGCTCATCACCGTCGGCTCCACTCAGTGCGCCAATACGTGCACGAACCAGATCATGGCCGACGTTCGGACGCCGCCCATGCTGGTTGCCACCTCGAAACGAACGCTGGCCTTCGACCTGGGCACCTGGGGTGGCGACTGCACGGGCGCGGCGACGAGTGCGTGTTCGTTCGTGATGAACCAGGACCGCGCGGTGACGCTGTACACCGACATCGTGCCGGTCATGTTCGAGACGGTCACGACGGTGTTGGGCAACTTCGGCGCCGACGGCGGTGCGCTTCTGACGGCCGACGCCATCTGCAACGCCGACGCGCTCGATGGTGGCCTGCCGGGCACCTACCGTGCATTCGTGGCGACGGCCGACGCCGGCATCTTCTCGCGGTTTCGCACGGGTGACGGGTACGCCAACGCCTCGCCCGACCGGTTCCCCGCGGCGACCCTGCTGGCGCCGCTGAGCACCCCGCTCCTCACGTCGCGTGGCCAGGTCTCGACCTCGACCGGCTTCTGGACCGGCATCGAGCTCGACGGCGGGACGTCGACCCTGAACTGCCAGAACTGGACGAACTCGGTGGGCGGCGGCAACCCTCCGTACGGCCGCCTGGGCCAGAACTCGACCGGCGCGTGGTGGTCGATCGCGGGCAACGAGAGCTGCGGGTACTCGCACCCCTTGCTCTGTCTGGGCACGGGCACGGGTCGGCCCGCGACGCCGAACGAACGGGTCTCTGTCGACGGGGGCGTGGTGATGTTCGTCATGCAGCGGCCCCTGGCCGACGCGGGCCTTCCAGACGGGGGCTGGTCGAGCCCGACTCGGAGCGAGCTCGATGGCGCGTGCCGCCTCGCCGCTTCGCTGCTGGGTCGCTCGCAGGCGTTCGCCTACATCGGCCTCGTGACCCCGGCTGCGTCGCTTGGCTCGTTCGACGCCGGCGCGGGGACTGCGCTCGTCAGGCTCGACGGGAAGCCGCTGGCGCCCTCCGCCGACACCTTGCGGACGAACTGGGTTCCACTGGTGCCGATCGCCTTCGCGCTCTCGTTGGACGGCGGCGTGTCATTGGCGAGGCGCGGTGTGCTCGCCGGGAATGATTGGGGCTCCTTTCGTTCTCAGGTCAGCGACTCCTTCAGCGTGAGCTGCAGTGGGTCGGCCAACCTCGGTGACCCGTCTTCGACGGTCGATTGGTGGGGGCCTGCGTCGCCGTCGCCCTCACCCGTCACCTGCAACGATCTCTGGTTCTATTGCGTCACGCCTCCCTGACGCCCGGCCCGAACAGAACGAAGGAACCTTCGGTTCGCCCCAGTGTCTGACGACGCGCGCTCGGTTCACGGGCGGCTCACTCACACCTGGGAGTCTTCATGCGTCTGTCCGCGCTCGCGGTGGCGTCGTTGTGTGCCTGCACCAGCTCATCTCGCCCTGAACCGGTCGCGAGCCCTGCGACCCAGAAGCTGATGGCGCAGAAGGTGGAAAAGAAGGCCGAGGTTGCTGCCGGCCAAAGCCCGACGGGAGCGACGACGGCCAACGCTTCCGAGCCGACGAAGCGAATCAACGAGAGTGGCCTGCTCGAGGCGCTCGCCGCTCGCGGGGCAGGAACGAAGGGCGCCGGCGCCCTCAGTGGCGCCTCGGGGGTTGGCACCTCCGCGGGCGTCGGACTCCGCGGCGCCTCCATTGGCACGGTGTCGGGCGTTGGCGGCCTCGGGTTGGGTGGGGCCGGGCGTTCGATGGGCGTTGCGATTGGTGGCCTCGCGGCGAAGGGCGGCAGTGGCTTGGCGATGGCGACGGGCGATCGGGTCGACTCGACCGAGTCGTACGGCGACTACGGCGTGAACGCGTGGACACTGGCGGAGAAGGATCACCTGTCGACCTTCGCAGCCGACGTCGACACCGCGTCGTACACGGTGGCGCGCCGCAAGATCCTCTCGGGCTCCCTGCCGCCCAGCGAGTCGGTGCGCGTGGAGGAGTTCGTGAACTACTTCCGCTACTCGTACCCGCAGCCCGTCGATGGCGCGCTCGGCGTCACGATGGAGGCCGCGCCGTCTCCGTTCTCGCCCGGCAGACACCTGCTGCGCGTCGGCGTGCAGGGCAAGCGGCTGTCGATGTCGGAGCGCAAACCCGCGCACCTCACCTTCCTCGTCGACGTCTCGGGCTCGATGCAGTCGGCCGACAAGCTGCCGCTGGCTCAGCGCGCGCTGCGGTTGCTCGTCGACTCGCTGCACGACGGAGACACCGTGGCGCTGGTCACCTACGCGGGCGCCGTTCGCCTCGTCCTGCCGCACACCGGCATGGAGAAGAAGGCGCAGATTCACGAGGCCATCGCGTCGCTCACCGCAGGTGGCTCGACGGCCATGGCGAGTGGCATCGAGCTCGCGTACCAGCAGGCCACGAAGGTGCTCGACGGGCAGTCGGTGTCGCGCGTGGTGATCCTGAGCGACGGCGACGCGAACGTCGGGCCGACGGGGCCGCAGGAGATCCTCAAGCTGATCGCCGGCCACGTGAAGGAGGGCGTCACCGTCACGACCGTCGGCTTCGGCATGGGCAACTACAAAGACGACGTGATGGAGCAGTTCGCCAACAAGGGTAACGGCAACCACTACTACGTCGACTCGTTGTTCGAGGCGAAGCGCATCTTCCAGACCGAGCTCGGCGGCACGCTCGAGGTGCTCGCGCAGGACGTGAAGCTGCAGGTCGACTTCGATGCCGCGCAGGTGAAGCGCTACCGCCTCATCGGCTACGAGAACCGCGACATCGCCGACCGCGACTTCCGCAACGACAAGGTCGACGCGGGCGAGATCGGCTCGGGCCACACGGTGACCGCCATGTACGAGGTCGAGCTGCAGCCCGGCGCTGGCGACAAGCTGTGCACGGTGCGGGTGCGCGCGAAGAAGCCGCGTGGCACCGAAGCGTCAGAGGCGGCGTTCCCCTTCGCGGCGTCGATGCTCTCGAGTCGCTTCGACGGTGCGTCAGACGACTTCCGGTTCACGACGGCGGTGGTGGGGGCGGCCGAGCTGTTCCGTCAGAGCCAACACGCGCGCGGGTGGAGCCTCGACGCGATGCTGGAGATCGCGAGAAGCGCTCGTGGCACCGCCGCCGATCGGGCCGAGTTCGTGTCGCTGCTCGAGAAGGCGCGGCCCGTGCTCAAGGCCGTCGCGGTTCGGTGAGCGCGACCATCGCGTCGATGAAGAGCCGCACCTTCGGCGGCAGGTTCAGGCGGCTCGGGTAGACGAGCGAGATGGCTCGCATCATGGCGGGCTTCGGCCCGAAGAGCATCTTCAGCTTGCCGGCGCGCACCGCCTCTGCGCAGACGAGCGCTGGCACCCGCGCCACACCAACCCCCTCGACCGCCGCGTCGCACGCCACCTCGTAGTCGTTCACCATGAGCACCGGCTCGAGACGGGCCTTCACGTCGCCCACCCGCCACGTCTCGAACGGGCTCAACCCGATGCACCGGGTCTTCTCGAGCTCGGTCGCCTTCGGTTTGCCGTGCTTCGCGAGGAAGCCGGGGCTCGCGACGAAGTACAGCGGGCCTTCACCGAGTGACCGCGACACCAGCGACGAGTCGTCGAGGGGCCCCAGGTGAATCGCCACGTCGATGCCCTCTTCGAGCAGGTCGACGCGCCGGTTCGCGAGCACCAGCTCGATGCGCACGAGCGGGTGGCGCGAGAGGAACTTCGAGATGACCGGGGCCAGGTAGCGGCGGCCGTAGAGCGTCGGTGACGAGAGTCGCAGCAGCCCGGCCGGCTCTGCTTGTTGTCGTTGCACCTCGTGGTTCGCCTCGTCGATCTCGGCGGCGATGGTGGCGCAGCGGTCGAAGTAGGTGGCGCCGATCTGCGTCACCCGCAACCGCCGCGTCGTTCGCTCCAGCAGCCGCACGCCGAGCTGCGTCTCGAGGTTCTTGATGCGCTCGCTCGCGGTCTGCTTCGTGATGCCCTGTCGGCGCGCCGCCTCGCTGAAGCTGCCTTCACGAACGATCGCGGCGAACAGCACCATGTCGGCGGGCGAGATCATGCGTCAGGAATAACCTGACAAAGAGTTCGAGAGCCACCGCATTGTCAGGTCGACTTCGCGGCCTCAAGGTGGGCTCATGAAACTCCATGCAGCGCCCCGCACCCGCGCCGTTCGCCCCCGGTGGATTCTGGAGGAACTCGAAGTTCCCTACGAGCTCGTGAAGACCGACGGGCCAAACCCGCTCCACCCCCTCGGTGAGGTGCCCGTGCTCGTCGATGGCGACGTCACGCTCTTCGAGTCACCGGCCATGTGTCTGTACCTGGCCGACCGTTTCCCCGAGAAGAAGCTGGCGCCGGCCCTCGACTCGCCTGATCGCGGCCCATACCTGCAGTGGCTGCTCTTCGCCGAGACCCACCTCGAGCCGTTGGTGCTCGACGCCTTCAGGGGATCGCAGGTCGATCAGGCGCGCCTGCAGGTGGTGCTCGAAGTGATCGAAGCGCGTGTTCGTTCGCGCAGCTTCGTGGTCGGCGACTCGTTCACGGCGGCCGACGTGGTGCTCGCGTCGATTCTGCACCTGGCGAACACGCTGAAGCTGCTGGAGGCCCGGCCCGGCCTGCTGCCGTACCTGCGCCGACAGGTCGAGCGCCCGGCCATCAGGCGCGCGGTCACGTACTGATCACTGCTGCGGCTGCGGAGGCATGCCCGACGCGAGCTGCTGTTTGATCTGCGCGATCGCGCCCCGCATCATCGGCGGCACCTCGTCGGGCGGCGCCGCACCGACGTAGGCCTCGAAGTTCTTCACCGCGCGGCCGGGGTCGTTCTGATCCATCGACAGCATGCCCGCGTACAGGTTGCCCGCGTACGCGTCAGGGTAGAGCGCAGCGAGCCGCTCGAGCTCACCCAGCGAGCCCGTCACGTCGCCGTCGACGGCGAGCATGATCGCCCGGCAGACGCGCGTCTTCACGTGAAACGGGTCGAGCATCGACGCGCGCTGAATGAACGGGCGTGCCTCTTGAAAGCCCTGCTTGCTGATGAGGTACAGGCCCGCCTCGGCGAGCGCGTCGATGTCGTCAGGCGACTTCTGCACGGCGGCCAGCAGCGACTCGAGGCGCATGTCCTGCTGCGGCTCCTGGGGCTCCTGCGGCGGCATCTGCTGGCCTCCCGCCATCATGCCCGTGGCCTCCATGCCGTCAGCGCGAGGCTTCGTCGCCTCGTTCAGCGAGATCCACAGCACGGCGAAGAAGAGCACCACCGCGCCACCGAGCAGCGCGCCCTTGAGCTGCGGGTTCGTCGCCAGCAGGCCCGTCTCTTTCGCGGCGGCCTGCGCCTTTCGCTCGGCGCGCGCCTCGGCCTTGAGCGCCTCGTGTTTGTGCGCGTCGCGCTGCTTGAGCAACGACACCGCCAGCGCCTCGAGCCGCTTCTTCTCGGTTTCCCACGAGTCAGCGGGCAGCAGGTGCTTGTTGGCGGTGTGCTCCTTGAGCTCGCCGATCACCGTCTGGTAGCGCGCGTTCAAGTCATCGGGCGGGGCCGAGTCCTTCTCGGGGCCGCCACGCCTGGCGAGGAACAGGAAGGCCAGCGAGCCGACGACACCCGCAGCGGTCACCAGAATGCCAGGCAGCCAGTTCGTCTCGGGGGCAGCCATCACTTCTCCAGGTCAGCGCGCACCTGCGCGAGCAGGGCGTCTTCGGTCGAGGGAGCAGGCGCCGCAGCACCTTCGGGAACGGAGGCCGCGCTCGCGGCCTCGGGAGCCACGGCGCGTTTCTTCTTCGACTGCAGCACGATGACGACGAGCCCGATGCCGAGCAACGCGACCGGCCCGAGCCACAGCACCGAGTTGAGCCCGCCCGTCGTCGGCTGCAGCAGCACCCACTCACCGTAGCGCTCGATGAAGTAGTCGTAGATCTCCTGGTCGCTCTTGCCCTCCGAGACGAGCTCGCGCACCTTGTCGAGCTGCGCGCGGGCCATCGAGGCCGGAGAGTCGGCGATGGAGACGCCCTGGCACACGGCGCAGCGCAGCTGTTTTCCCAGCCGCATCACGCGCGCTTCTTTTTCTGCCTCGAGCGGGTCGAGCCCCTGCCGCTGCGGGGCGTAGCCCTGACCCAACGCCAACGAGAGGACGAGAGCGAGCGCCGTCACTTGAGAATCCCCCGCATGCGCAAGTCGATCTGCATCGGGTCGGTGAAGGGCGCAGCCACCTTGCCCTGAATGACCCCGTCACGCGTGATGAAGTACGTCTCGGGCACGCCCGACACGCCGAAGTCCACCGCCACCGTCGACTTGGGGTCGAACAGCTGGGGGAAGGTGAAGCCGTTCTCCTGCAGGAAGCGCTTGGTGTTCGCCTCGGTGTCTTCGAACACGATGCCGAGGAACACGGCGTCTTTCTCGTACTTGCGCCACGCGTACTCGAGCACCGGGTGCTCCATCTTGCAGGGGCCACACCACGTCGCCCAGAAGTTGAGCACGATGGGCCGGCCCTTGAACTGCTCGAGCGTGACCTCCTGATCGGTGTCGAGCCGCTTGATCTTGAAGTTCGGCGCCTTCTTGCCCGAGAGCAGAAACGGCACCTCGTGCGGGTCGGTGCCGAAGGCCTTGAACAGCACGAAGATGAGCAGGCCGATGACGGCCAACGCGATGACGGGGCCTGCCTTCTTCATGTCGTCCCCGTGGCGGCGTTCGAGGGCGCGGTCTCGGGCTTCACGGCAGCGATCGACTTTCGCTGCGGCCAGAGCGCGATCAGCGTACCGATCACCAGCAGCGGAATCGCGTACCAGATCCACCCCACGAGCGGGAACACCCAGGCGTTGAAGGTCGCGGTCTGGTTCTTCGAGTCGAAGGTTCGCAGCGACACGTAGATGTCGCGCCACACCATCTCCTGCACCAGCGGCGAGCCGATGGGGTCGTTCGAGCGCTCGTAGTAGTTCATGCGCGGCGCATCGATGCCCGAGTGCCTCCACTCGGCGCCGTCGGGCCCGATGATGGTGAGGTCGGCCGCGATCCAGTCGCGGTGCGGCTCTTTGCCCTGCGAGAGCTTGTCGAAGCGCACCGTGTACTGGCCGACCTTCAGCGTGTCTCCGGCGCGCACGGTCTTCTCGGCCGCGACCTTGTAGGCAGACGAGGCCGCGATCGCGATGACGATGGCCACGATGCCGAGGTGCACCACATAGCCACCGAAGCGGCGGCGCGCGCGGCTGGCCGACGAGACGAAGGCCGTGAAGAACGACTCCTTCGATTCCGCCATGCGCTGCTGCGCGGGCAGGAACATCTCGCGCAGCGTCACCACCGTCACGAAGGCGCCCACCCCGAAGGTGACCATCGCCATCCAGTCGCCGCCGCGGAACTGCGAGAGGAACGCGCCGAACGTCTTCTCGACGCCGGTGAAGGGCTCCCACCACGAGTAGCGCCACAGCAGCACGGGCGGCATCGTCGCGAGGCCGATCGCGCTGGGAATGAAGAACTGCTGCCGCAGCACCTTCGGGTCGGCCTTGCCCCACGGCAGCATCGGCCCGACGCCCATGAGGAAGAGCATCAACAGCCCGAGCGGCAGCGCCATGGTGTTGAAGTAGGGCTCACCGACGCTGATCTTCTTCTGCTGCAGCGCCTCGGTGACGAGCGGGAAGAGGGTGCCCAGCAGCACCGTGAACGTGAGCGCCACGAAGACGAGGTTGTTCACCAGAATCGAGCCCTCGCGCGAGATGACGGTCTCGAGGTGGCTCTCGGCGATGAGCAGGTGCCCGCGGAAGGTGAGCAGCAGCACGCTGAACACCAGCACGATGGCGATGAACACGAGGAACGTGGGGCCGATGTCAGACTGCGTGAAGGCGTGCACCGAGTTGAAGACACCCGAACGCGTCATGAAGGTGCCGATGACGGTGAGCACGAAGCTGCCGAGGGCGAGGGCGATCGTCCACAGCTTCAGTGACTTCTTGCGCTCGAGCACCATCGTCGAGTGCATGAACGCCGTCGACGTCAGCCACGGCATGAACGACGCGTTCTCGACGGGGTCCCACGCCCAGTAGCCGCCCCAGCCGAGCACCGCGTACGCCCACCACGAGCCGAGGATGATGCCGATCGAGAGGAACAGCCAGGGCACCAGCGTCCACTTTCGCAGGGGCACCAGCCACGCGTCGCCGAGCTCGCCACGCAGCAGCGCTCCGGCTGCGATGCCGAAGGGCACCGTCATGCCGACGTACCCGAGGTACAGCATCGGCGGGTGAATGATCATCAGCACGGGGTTCTGCAGCAGCGGGTTCGGGCCCGGGCCGTCAGAGAGCGGGTTCGCGACGTGGCCCCAGGGGTTTGCCGGCCCCGCGATGAGAAACGCGAAGAACGTCGCCACCGCCGCCATCACGCCGAGCGAGAGCTGCATGTAGCGCCCGTGCTCGTTGCGGTACGTGAGCGCGAAGGCCAGCAGGTACGCCCCCATGATCGCGCCCCAGAAGAGAATCGAGCCCTCGAGCGCGCTCCACAACGAGACGATGGTGAAGATCGTCGGCGTGGCGCGGCTGCCGACCTGCGAGACGTACTTCACCGAGAAGTCGTGCTCGAGCAGCGCCTTCACCATCACCACGTTCGAGAGGATCATCGAGGCCGCGAAGCCGTAGATGGCGCGCTGCACCCACGGCAGCGCACTCTCGCGTCGTGTCATGCCAGTGACCAGACCGACCACCGCCGCGAACGCGGCGAAGCCAAGCCCGGCCAGCACCAGCCCATACCCAAGTGTCGAATTCACGAGGGCCTTGTAACGAACTTGGGGCTCACCGACGAGCGAGACTCTTTCCTGCCTGAAATCGAACCGATGAGAGCCCACGCGCACGGTTTGCGGCGCCGCGGCATCCCCACCGACGCTCGCCCGATGTCCGGGGCGTTGGAACCTGTGGAACCGTTCCGTTGTTGGTGTGAACCGCCCCGCCGCACCGAAGGAGCCCTGATGAAACCCATGCTCGCCGCTGTCGCCCTGGCCCTCGTTCTCGCCGCCCCCGCCGCCTACGCCTGCGGCAACAGCATGCGTCACCAGCTGATGGAGCAACGCGAGAACTTCGTCGCCAGCGCCTCGAAGGCCTATCGCGATGGCCGCTACGCCGAAGCGGTCGGCGCCGCCGAGCAGGGGCTGGGCGCGTCTCCCTCTGCAGGTGAACGTCGCGCCTTGTTGCGCACCCTCGGCCTGTCGAACCTGAAGCTGGGCCGCTTCGCCAGTTCGGCCGACTCCTTCAGCGCGCTGCTGAAGGACAAGAAGGAGCCCTTCGTGCAGGCCAAGCTGGCCGAGGCTTCGCTGCGGCTGGCCGAGCAGAAGGGCACGGTCGACGACGCCGCGAAGGAGGTGCTCGAGAAGATGGCCACCGACGGCATGCTCGCCGACGCCGACGCGTGGACGGCGCTCGCCGCAGCCCGCAACCGCGCAGGTGACGTCGAGGGGGCGCGCGCTGCCTGTGAAAAGGCCCTCTCGGTTCAGCCTGAACACCCCGAGGCCCGGCAGCTGCTGTCGACCCTCGCCCCCGCTCCCAAGCCTGCCGCCGAGCCCCTGAAGCCGACGTCGAAGAGCTGATGCTGCCGGTCGCCATCGCCGTGCTCGCAGCCGTCCCCACGACGCCCGCGGCGGTGTTCGCGCGGCTCGAGTGCAACCGCTGCCACGAGATCGATCACGTTCAGGCCGCCCCCGCGGGCAAGCAGTGCGCGGGCTGTCACCTCGAGATCTCGGGCGCTGCCGGCGATGCTGCGAAGCTCGACCAGGGGCGCAGAACGTACGGAGCCGCCTTCGATCGGTTCGTGAAACACACCGGCACGCTGTACGTCGACGTGCCTCCGCTCTCGGGGCTCTCGCGGTTTCGTGCCTCATGGCTCAAGTCGTACCTGCGCAACCCGTACGATCTGCGGCCCCACCTCACCGAGAGCATGCCGAAGCTGCCGCTCACCGATGGCGAGCTCGAGGTGCTGGTACGTGGGCTCAAGCTCACCGCCGATGCGCCCTTGCCGAAGCCAACACGCGAACGACTCGAGAAGGGTCAGGCGCTCTTCGAGGCGAAGACGTGCACGATGTGTCACCTGCTCGGCAACCAGCGCTTCGCCACGCAGCCGGCCGAGCTCTTCGAGTTCCGGTCTCCCGCGCTCCCGCTCGAGGCGCGCACGCCTGATCTCCGGCACGCCCGTGATCGGCTCAATCGCGACGTGGTGGTGAAGCTGTTGCTCGACCCGAAGTCGGTCAACCCGCGCGCGCTCATGCCGAAGCTGCAGCTCGATCGGCGCGAGGCCGAGCTGATCGCCGACTTCGTGCTCGCGACCCCGCTGGCCGAGCCCATCGACGACATGCTCGAGCGTGAACTCCAGACGTCGGGTCCCGTTCGGTACGAAGACGTCGAGGCGCGCGTCTTCAAGAAGACCTGCTGGCACTGTCACTCGAACCCCGATCTCGCAGACGGTGACGGCGGCCCTGGCAACACCGGCGGCTTCGGCTTCAAAGGCCTTGGCCTCTCGTTCGCCACCTATGAAGACGTGATGAACGGCTCGCTCGGCCCCGACGGCGAGTACCGATCGATCTTTCGCCCGGGCCCCACCGGAGCGCCGGTGCTGCTCGAGGTCTTGAAGCGCCGCGTGCACGAGAACGCGCGCGACTTCGTCAAGCCGGGGCTCGATGGCCGGCGCCAGACGATGGCTCCGAAAGAAGACGCACCGCTGGGCATGCCGCTGAGCCTGCCCGCCGTGGCCCCCGAGGACATCGCCCTGGTCGAGGCGTGGATCGCCGCAGGCAAGCCAAGGCCCTCCACGCCCTCCGGCCTGCTCGTCTCGCCCATGGGTCGCACGGCACCTCCCTGACGTTCGTTTGCCGTTCGCGTGCACAAGCCGCATGCTCACGGTCGACTGGGGGGCTTTTGAAGCGCATCTGGACTCTCGCCATGGGCGCGGTCGCCGTGTTGATCGTCGCGTTCGCCGCGTTCGCGCTGCTCTTGTGGCGCGACGTGAAGGTGGCGCGGAGCGCGATCGAGCACGACGTTGGTTGGCTCATCGCCGTGCAACACCTCGACGAGCTGAGCGGCGACCCGGCGACCGACCTCACGACGGCGCTCGACGCGGTACGCGCCGCCGCTGGGCCCGATGGCGCGCCGGCGCTCGTGGACCTCGAGCGAGCCGTTCGCCAGCGTGACGTGCCAGCCCTTCACGCGAGCTCAGCCCAGCTCACGCGCACCATTCGCAAACACACCGCGCTCGTCTCGGCGCAGCTGGGAGAGGCCTGGTCGCGGCTGAGCCTGCTGGTGGCGGCGTCGCTCGTGCTGGCCGCGTCGACGATGGTGCTGCTGCTGGCGTGGGCCCGCGCGCGGGCGAAGCTGATCGAACAGACGGCGCGTGAACGTGAAGCCGCGATTCGGGAGTCGCTGCGCGTCGCCGAGGCGCTGCAGGCCCTCGCCGCGCAGGTGACCCACGATCTCGCCAACCCGCTCGCGTTCGTCGTCAGCAATCACCACTTCGTGCTGCGGCGGCTCTCGGAGGTCGAGGCGCCCGACGAAGAAGCCCTCGAGGCCCTGCGTGACTCGGGCGAAGGCCTGCTCCGACTCGAGAGCCTCGTCACCGGTCTGCGCTCGGCCAACGCGCTCTCACGTTCGGGCCCAGACGCGCGCGCGAAGGAGGTGCTCGACGCCGTGCTCCAGCTCGTCGAGCCCCGCATTCGCCGCACCGCGGGCCTCGTGCGCGAGTTCGAGGCGCTGGGCCAGTCACAGGTCAACCCGCTGCCCTTCATGCGGTTGATGAGCGCCATTCTGATGGACGCGGCCGAGCTCTGCGGGCCGTCACGCAGCGTGGTGCGCATCGGCGCGACCTCGACGCAGCTCACCGTCTCGGTCGAGGGGGTGCCGACGCGTGATTGGGCGTCGACCCTTCAGTCCGTCGCCGACGAGCTGCGCTTCGACGTCGCCATCGCGCAGCGGCCACCGTCGGTCACCATCGCGCTGCCTCACGCCTTGACGATCGAGCAGCCCCAGCCGTCGTAGGTGCCCTCGAGCGGCAGCACGATGTCGAGCACCTCGGCCACGAAGGCGTCGGCCTGCCCGTCAGCCAGCGAGTCCTCCCGGTGGAACTGCAGCGAGAACGCCCCGTCGTCGGTGGTGGTGATCTCGTCGGTGGCGAAGCCCGCTGCGTCGAGCCGCGTCTTCGCCTCTTTCGCCTGCCCTTCGCTCTCGAAGTACGCGAGGTGATCGACGGTGCGCCCGACGGTCATCGCGTCGCCGGCCTGCTCGATCTGCTCGAGCAACGAGCGGTTCATGATCGACTGGTACGAGTACGGGTCGGGGTAGAGGAACTCGGTGTACATGCCCCAGTCGGGGTCTTCGGCGGCCAGGTACTCGACCGTGTACGGCGCCTGGTTGCCGAGCAGCGCCTCGAGGTCGTCGAGTTGCTGGCTGGCCGAGGGCGGCAGGTAGAAGAAGAACTCGGTCGCGCCGCGCGTGACGAGGCGGCCTACGTACAGCGCCTCGGTCTTCTCTCGCAGTGTCTCGACGACGCGATCCTCCAGCGCCGCCATCGGGTCCATCTCGGAGGCGTCACGCAGCCCATCAGGCCGTGGCTTGAGCAGCGGCACGCGCAGCTGCAGCCGAAGGGTGTGCGTCTGGTTCGGCTCGGCGTTGAGATCGACCACGAACGACGCCGGGTGCTCGTCGAGGGTCGTCATGTAGAAACCAAAGTTCGGTTGCCAGGGCTCGCTCATGCGCGCACCGTAGTCGGAACCGTTCCACCTCGTCTTCGGCTCAAGGGGGCACCATGCACGCTCTGCTCATCGCACTCGTCCTCTCCGCCGACGCTCCGGTCGATGCCTCCGCTGCGAAGGCGAAGGCCGCGCTCATGCCGTTCAAGAGGTCGCTCAAAGAGGCGCTCACCACGGCCATGGAGAAGTCGCCTGAGTCGGCCGTCGACGTCTGCTCGAAGGAGGCGCCCGCGCTCGCCGCGAAGTTCTCGACCGACGGCGTGAAGCTGGGCCGCAGCGCGTTCAAGCTGCGCAACGAGAAGAACGCTCCGGCCGACTGGGTGAAGCAGGCCATGGAGTCGCTCTCGAAGGAGAAGTCGGGCGCCGAGGTCTCTCGCGCGGTGTCGCTCGAGGGCGGCCGCACCGGCTACGCCGAAGCCATCTGGGTCGGCGCGCAGTGCCTCGTGTGCCATGGCGAGAACGTGGCTCCTGCGCTCGACGCGAAGCTGAAGGCCGCCTACCCGAAGGACTCGGCGCGTGGCTTCAAGCTCGGCGACTTTCGCGGCGTGTTCTGGGCCGAGCTGCCCGCGAAGTGACGCTTTCGCGTTGCATTCCACTCACGCTCGCGAAAGACGGCGCGCCTCATGCCGATTCGCCGTGGTGCGCTGTCATTCACCCGCTTCCGTCTCGACGGGAGCATTCCCAAAGACACCCGCAAGTGGCTCACGAAGGCGCTCTCGACGCGCGGCTTCGAGGGCATCGACCCGAAGGGCGAAGAAGACCGCGCGTCGGGCTTCGTCTCGCTCGAGCGGCCCGAGGTCGCCGACTTCCCCGCGGGTGAGGTGTTTCGTGGCCTGCACGCGCTGTTCGCCTGGCGCGTCGAGAAGCTGCGCATTCCCGCGCAGGTGATTCGCACCCAGCTCTCGGAGTGGTCGCAGGCCTTCGAGCAGAAGAACGGCCGCGCGCCGGGGCGCCGCGAGAAGACCGAGCAGAAGGACACCATTCGGCGCGCGCTCCGCAGCAAGACCGAGCCCGGCGTGAAGGTGTTCGACGTGAGCCTCGATCTCGCCGGCAAGGAGCTGCAGATCTGGGCCACCAGCCGTGGCGTCGTCGAGGAGATCACCGAGGCGCTCGAGGCCGAGCTCGAGGTTCGCCTCATTCCGCGCGTGCCTGCGTCGTTCGTCGATGCCGACACGCTCGATCAGCTCGCCCCGACCACCGAGCTCTTCGGTGACGAGCTGTCTTCGCCGCGCAACGAAGGAGCCGTCTGATGGCCTCGCGACGAGCCGCATCGGAAGAGACGAAGTTTCTCCGTGGCGACACGGGCGTCGATGGTCAGGCCACGAAGGAAGTGGCTGACCCCGTCGAGGCCGAGCAGGCGAAGGCCCGTGAAGCGCTCTACCGCGGCCGCACCTGGCTCGGGCGCGAGTGCCTCACGTGGATTCTCTTCAAGTCGAACGACACCAACCCGATCGCGGTGCTCGACGACGAGCCGATCAAGGTGCTCTTCAACGGGCGCCTCACCCTGCGCGCGGCGGCCGGTGACATCACCGAAGTGGCCGTGAAGGGCGTGAACGCTCCGTATGCGCGGCTGATCCGCCAGGCGGCTGATCTGGGCCTGCTCGTGCACTCGGCGCGGCTCACGATCACGTGGGAGGAGCGCTCGTACGACTTCACCCTCGATGCCGAACACTTCGACGTTCGCGCCGGCAAGACCCCCGAGCTGATGAAGGACGACGACGACGAGAAGCTCACCGAGCGGTTGGATCATGTTGCAGCCCTCGGGCGGCTGATCGACGCGATCTCCAGTCGTTTCATGGAGATTCGGAACTCGGCGGAGTGGAAGAAGAAGGTCGTGCCCCAGCTGAAAGCGTGGATGCGGGAAGAGTGACCCTCAGGGGTCCACGAGGGCTTGACCACCTCACCCACCTGACATACACGCGGCACCCTTTCCGGCGTACAGCCTTGTCGGCCCCGACCGGAACTCGCTTCGCAAGAACGAGCTCAACGAAAACGAGGACATCACGATGTACGCCGTC
>JAEUJR010000231.1 GCA_016793585.1 Archangium sp. | reverse complement strand
CTTGAACGACTCGAAGTCGAGGTCGGTGTCGCGGTTCTGGTTGTCGTCACCCGAGCCCGAGCCCGTGCTGCCGGTGCCAGAGCCGGGCGAGACGACGGTTCGGCCGCCGCTGGTCTTCGTGCCGCCGCCGGTGTTGCCCGTTCCCGTGTCGGAGCTGCCGCCCGTGAGATCGATCTCTGGCCCGCTGCCCGTGTCGCCACCGCCGGTGTTGCCCGAGCCCGTGTCGCCGCCGCCGCCAGTGCCTTCCGAGCCCTCACCCGTGTCGGGGTTCTTCGCGGCGCCCTGCTCAGCTGCGGCGCTGATGGCGCGCGCGAGCTTCTGGGCGAAGTCGTCAGAGAGCAGCCCCTTCTTGACCGCCAGCTCCTTCGTCCACAGGTCGTTGCCGACGCGGTCGTAGATGAGCACCTTGTACTTGTCGCCGACCTCACCCGTGACGGCCGCGTCGATCTTCAGCTGCTTGCCGACGCGCTTGATGCCGATGACCGTCATCGCGGCAGCGCCGTTGAGCTTCTTCTTGGCGGCGGCGGCACGGAACTCGTCGAGCGCGACGACCTCGACGGTGTCGGCCTTCAGCAGCGTGGCCTCGATCTGGTTGCGCAGCTTGTTGTTCTGATCACCGTCGATCTCCAGCACCACCACCCGGTACTTCTGGGCGAGCGCAGGCGACGACAGGACCACGGCAAGGGACAGCGCGAGCGGCAGAGCACGCATGGATGGCGGCCTTCTGCCGTCATTGACGGCCAGCGGTCAACGGCGAGGGCCTCTCAAGTCTTGAGAATCGGCCAATCGTGGGTGCGGGCGTGGCGAACCAGCGAGTTCTCGATGCCGTCGAACGGCGCGACGACGAGCCGGTGCGAAGCGGCCTGCAGCATGTCGAGGTCGAGCTCTCCGTTGCCCGCGGCGAAGCCGAACGAGACCTTCTTTCGCTGAAGCCAGGTGACCTTGCCGGGGCCCGCCGTGACGGGAAGCCGGAGCACGTCGGTCAACACGCCCTGCCTCACGTCCACGTCGACGCCAATGACGTTGGTGGGCTCGAGGCCCAGGCTGCGGGCGCCGGCCTCGACGACCCACCTGGGTGACGCCGAGCAGATCCACACCGCGACGCCGCTGCTGCGCAGCACGTCGAAGAGCGGGCGCACGAAGGGGAAGACGCGGCCCACGAAGCGCTGGGCGAAGAACGACTCGCAGATGCGGTTCAGCTCGACCTCGGCGACGCCCTGCATCACCTGCACGGCGAAGCCGTAGGCCTCGACTGGCGTGGTGGCGTGGAGCGCGTCGTACTTCGCGAACACGCCGGGCGGCGCGTGCGGCAGGAGCGCGTTCGCGCCGAGATAGCGGAGCAGATCTTCGCCCACGTCGCCGCGCCAGAGCGTGCCGTCGGCGTCGAAGACGGCGGCCCGCGGCGCCGCTGCGTCGTCGAGGAAGGGGCGGAGCGCGCGTTGAACGGGCGTGGGCAGTCGGTCGAAAGCGGCCATGGTAGAAGCCTCGCATGCGACGACTGCTGATGGTGCTCCCGTTCTTCGTGCTCGCGTGTGGTGATCAGCAGCCGTGTCTGACGTGCCCGATGATCGGCGGCGCTTACCTGGTGTCGTGGCAGTCGGGGTTTCCGCAAGAGGGCTGCCCCGCGATGGGTCCGCGACCCGTGAACCTGAACTTCACCCAGATGGGCAATCAGCTCTCGGTGCTCGTCGGCGGCGAAGAGCTGCGGGGCACGCTCTACGACACCTACGACTTCTCGATGCTGGGAGGCCGCAACGAGAACACCTACTCCCTTCGTGGACGGGCCGTGGTGGGCAGCACCACCATGTCGGCCGACGGAGGAACGGTGGCGCCGGGCGTTCACCTGGTGGGCACGCTCTCGACCCGAAGCTCGGGCGCGAAGGCGTGCGATCTGACCGAGAACTACACGGCCGACCGGCTCTGAATCAGCGCGTGACGCGCAACAGGGCGGTGGCGAGGGCGCCGAACAGCTGCGCTTCGTTGTCGGCCTGGAAGTAGCGGGTGGCGCAGGTGACGCCCGGGGCGCAAGCGGTCGCGCCGCCCTCGTCGGCCAGCGCGTTCATCAGGGCAGCCGATGCCGAGAACGAGAAGTCCGACCCGAGCCCGATGACTGCCACCTTCACGCCCGCAGCTCGCAGCGCACGCACCGCAGACAACGTGTCCTCCTGGTCCGAAAAGCCAGCGCGACAATAAGGGCCGACGCAGTTCGCACCGAGGGTGCAGAGGTCAGAGGGAGGCGGCGGGCTCGACGTGCACGAGAGCGCGTTGTTGGGGTTGCAGTTGGCCAGGCCGTCGGTGACGAGAATGACCCCCGTCGGCCGCGTCGAAGCCGTCAGCGCGGGGAGCGTGGCGAGAAACCGAAGGCTGGGACCGGTCGGGGTGCCACCCGTGAACGGGATGCTGACGCCGAGCGCCTGCACGCTCGCGAGGACGGCCTGCGAGTGGGTGACGACGGCCGAGGGCGAATCCCCAGGTTGGGGCGCGAGCTCGACGGCCTGCGCGGTCGCCGGGGCACAGCCAGACGGCATGAAGTTCACGCTCGCGACCGGGTCGGGGAAGGTGGTGAGCCCCAGCCACGCGGCGCCCGGTTGCGTCTGAAGAAACTGACTCAACCCTGCCGTGAGCACCCGGGCGCGCGTCGGGCACGTCGGGCCACACGTGCTGCCAGAGCAGGCGGCACACTCGGGCATCGAGGGCACCAGCGGCGCGTTCATCGACCCCGAGGTGTCGACCAGCAGCATGACTGCTGGCAGCCCACCGTCGGCCCGGCCCGCATCAGAGACGCCCTCGGCGCCGGCGTCACACGCGGTGCTCGTGCTCGCGAGACAGACGCTGTTCGAGCCCGCATCGACCGCGAGCAGGCAGGAGCTGGAGAGGAGGAAGAGAGGAATGAGAGCGCGGTACATGGAGTGTCTCCGGGAGTGGGTGACACGATGGTGAGTGGCCGCGTGCTCGAAACCCGTCACCGCACCACGCACGAAGACGAGAGCCGTTGCAGGGCGGGAGACGCAGGCGTGGTTCGCTCGAGTTCGCGCAGCAGCGACGTGGCCTCGGCCTTGCGTTCGAGCTGACAGAGCACCAGCACACGCAGCACCCGGGCCTCGACCAGCATCACTCCGGCGGGAAATCGGGTCTGGTACTCGTCGAGGTCGATGAGCGCCGCGGCGTCGTTGCCCGAGTCGTGGTGGTTCATCGCCAGACGCAGCACGGTGAGTTCGTCGCGCAACGGAAGCGCAGGATCTGGCGCAGGGTTGCGGGCGGCTCCGGCAGAAGCGTCGACGACCTGGGGAGACGGAAGCGGCGCGATGTGACGGAGCGGATCGGGCGGGGCTTTCTCCTCGGTGCGACTCAGGCGCGACGCAGCGACCGTCGGATTCGCAGCAACGGTCCGATTCGCAGCAACGGACGGATTCGCAGCAACGTTCGAATTCGCAGCAAGGGTCGGATTCGCGACGACGTTCGGATTCGCGACGACGTTCGGATTCGCGACGACGTTCGGATTCGCGGCGACGTTCGGATTCGCCGCGACGTTCGAATTCGCAGCAACGGTCGGATTCGCGGTGACGGTCGGATTCGCGACGACGTTCGAATTCGCAGCGACGTTCGGATTCGCCGCGACGTTCGCATTCGCAGCAACCGTCGGATTCTCGGCGACGGTCGGATTCTCGGCGACGGTCGGATTCTCGGCGACGTTCGGATTCTCGGCGACGTTCGGATTCTCGGCGACGGTCGGTTTCGCGGCGACGTTCGGGGTTGCAGCGACGATGCGATTCACGACGGTCGGCTTCGCTTCCCGCGTCACCGCAGGCCGGCTCAGTGCCTTCCGCGCGCTCATCACGCCAACCGTCGCTGACGACCCGACGATCGCCGCGGAAAGGCCAACCACGATCTTCCCCGTCGTGGTGGCCGCCCACGACACAGCTTTCGCCCCGACCTCTGCACTCGGAGCACCGGCCGCGGCGACCCCTGAGACCGACAGCAACACCGCCTGCTTCACGGCTTCTTTCCGACGGCGATCGAGCTGCGGGCGCTGGGCTCGCGCTTCGTGCAACACGTCGGTCGCTCTGCGACTCAACGGCGTCATGCTTCACCTCCACGCGCCTGCACCCATTGTTCGAAGTGGGCGCGCGCCAGTCTCAGCCGGGAATAGACGGTGTTCAGCGGCACCTGGAGCGACTCGGCGATCTCGGGCGCCGACTGCTGCTCGAGCTCGGCCAGCACGAAGACCTCGCGTTGCGGCGCCGACAACTGCTCGAGAAACGCCTGCACCGAGCTGAGCGCCTGCGCCCGAATCAGGTGCGTGTCAGGCTGCTCTCCGGGCGCGACGAGGCCCGGTGCATGCGGCTCGAGCGGCTCACTCGGTTTGCGCGCGTGCCGTCTCCGGTAGTCGTGCGCGACCCGAACGGCGATGCCCGAGACCCAGGTCGACGGTTTCGAGTCGCCGCGAAACTCAGGCAGCCTCCGGTGCGCAACGACGAAGACATCCTGAAGTGCGTCGTCGAGCTCGTCGGGGCGAACGCCCATTCCGCCGAGCACCCGAAACGCCAGCTCGGCGGTCTCGTCGTAGAGCGCGTCGAAGTCGAGCGGTTCGGCCTTCGAGCGTTCGGGGGTGAGGGTGCGGGCGTGCACGGGCAGTGCGTGGCCGGGCAGTGTCGAATCCGTCAAAACACACCGCCGAGGCCGAGCGTGACCTCGGCCGACGCCCACGACGCTTCGACAACCGGCTGAGATCCTTCGAAGGAGACCGACGGCCGCGCACTCGCCCGGCCCCACGCCATGGCCAGCACCTCGAGCCAGTCGGTGATCGTGAAGGTGGCCCGAACCCCCGGCCCGCCATGCGGCACCAGCACCACGCTCGACCGCGGCATGTCGACGTTCAGGCCCTGCACCAGCAGCAACCCGGCACCCGCCCCCAGACAGGGCCCGGCGCGCAATCGACCAGCGGTGAACGCCCAACACACTCCGGCCTGCGCATCGACGACCTGATGCACGTTCACCGCGGCGGTCGGCGTCGGGCCACCGTCGTAGCGCTGAGGGAAGCCGGTGTGCACGGAGAGGAGCACCACCAGCGAGGTTCGCTCCAACGAGCCCGTCACGCCAAGCCGGCCGACCAGCTTCGGCAACCAGCCGAGGAGCCCGCCTCCCGATAAGGCGAGGTGCAGACGCCAGGTGGGCGGCTCAGTCGAGGCCGGCTCCGCCACGACGGCGGCGGGCGGCAGCTCGGGGTCGACGACGGCGCTCTGGCGGCTCGGCGTCAGCGCGAGCTGAATGATCAACACCGCAGCATCGGCAGCGTCTTCACACGTGCGCGAGGTGAGCTCACGAACCGAGTCGTTCGCTCGAACCTGCAGCAGCCAACCAGACGCGCGCTCGGTGACGGTGGCGCTCGCCTTTCCACTCACGGCTCCCAGGCGGGCCCGTACGACCTCGGTCGTCGGGCACGTCGCCGGGGCATTCCACTCGAACTCGAGCGTGGCGCCCGTGATCAGAGCGACCGCGAGCAGGCCAGCGCTCAAGGGACGGCGTTACTTCTTCTTCGAGGACTTCGCGGCAGCGGCCTTCTTGCGCTGGTCGCGCTTCTTCCAGTGAAGGCGAATCTTCGAACGAACTCGGCGGTGCTTGCTCTTGCTGCGGGCCATGGTGGCTCCTTTGTCTGATGGTGAAACGTTGAGGGGCGCTCGGCCTAGCAAACGACCCGGC
>JAEUJR010000207.1 GCA_016793585.1 Archangium sp. | reverse complement strand
CGTCGGCCTCTCGGTGTCCCGCGTCGGTGGCGCCGCGCAGATCAAGGCCATGAAGCAGGTCGCAGGTTCGCTGAAGCTCGACCTCGCGCAGTACCGCGAGCTCGCCGCCTTCGCGCAGTTCGGCTCCGACCTCGACAAGGCGACCCAGGAAGTGCTCGCCCGTGGCGCGCGCCTCACCGAGCTGCTCAAGCAGCCCCAGTACGAGCCGCTCACGGTCGCCAAGCAGGTCATGCAGCTGTACGCGGGCACCAACAAGGACGACGCGGCGAAGCGCGGCTGGCTGCGCGACATTCCCGTCTCGGACATCACCCGCTGGGCGAAGGAGTTCCTCGAGTTCGCGGCCGCGAAGTACCCGCAGATCGAGCAGAACATCGCCGCCGAGAAGCAGCTCACCGACGCCATCAAGGCCGACCTGAACAAGGCGATGACCGAGTTCAACGCCGGCTTCCAGAAGACGCCGGGCGCGAAGATCTAAGTTCGCCTGCTGAGGGCCGAAGTCGCAACGGGTCGTCCGGGCAACCGGGCGGCCCGTTTGCTTTCACCGGGCCTCAATAGCCGATGCAGTAGAGGTGCAGCTGCGTCGAGCAACTGGCCCCAGTGCCCGACTGAAACCCGATGTTGAGCCACGTGGGGTTGGTCGCGCCGTACGCGCCCGCGGTGCCGAGGCTGCCGGCGTTCGAAGTGCTCCACCGGTCGCAGGAACGCGTCGAGGCCGTGAGCCCGCCGTCGACGCCAAAGGTCAGCCCCGTCCACACGGAGCCGTAGCCGCCTGGAGCCAGACCACGCTCGTCGAGGTTGATGGGCACCCGCGGAGTCCCTCGGAGCAGCTCGTCCCGCGTGGCGAACACGAGCACCCCATCGGTGCGGTACCAGGGGCCGTCTGCGGGCACCGAGGCGCCGAGGTTTCGACCCGGCTCGGTGATCAGCGCGGTGAACCAACCCAACCCTGCATCCCGGCCGAGCGTGTTGCAGAGAAACGAGGCGTTCGCCGAGCCCGTCGAGCCGGGACTGCCGCCCGCTGCGACGAGATCGCCACTCCAGCTTCTCGAGCTGACGAAGATGAACTTCAGACCAGCGTCGGGCACACCGGCGTCCACAGGAGCGCCCGCATCGAGGGCAGCGCCTGCGTCGAGAGCAGCGCCCGCATCGAGAGCAGCGCCCGCATCGAGAGCAGCGCCCGCATCGAGGGCAGCGCCCGCATCGAGGGCAGCGCCCGCATCGAGGGCAGTGCCCGCATCGAGAGCAGCGCCCGCATCGAGAGCAGCGCCTGCGTCGAAGTCCGCACCTGCGTCGAGGTCCGTGCCCGCGTCGAGCGCAGTGCCCGCGTCGAGCGCAGTGCCCGCGTCGAGCGCAGTGCCCGCGTCGAGCGCAGTGCCCGCGTCGAAGTCCGCTCCCGCGTCGAGCGCAGTGCCCGCGTCGACCCCACGCTCGGTTTCCACCACGCGCCCGACGAGGGAGACGAGCACCTCGGGCGACAGGCGGGAGTCGGTCTCGATGAACAGGGTCGCGTTGTCTGGTCCTGGCGTCACGGGCGCCAGATACGAAACGAGCAGCACCTCGCGCTCCCCCGGGCTCAAACTCGTCGGAGCGACTCCGAGCGCGAAGGCCCCACGCGCATCGTCCTGCAGCAGCACCTGCCTGATCTGGAGCGGCGTACCACCCTCGTTGCGCAGCTCGAGGTTCAAGCTCCGACGCGCCCCAGGCGACAGCTCACCGAAGTCGAGCGAAGCGGGAGCGACACGAAGTACCGCGCGGGTGGTGGTGAGCTGCGGGTCTCCGCACGCGACGATGGAGAGCACGGCAAGCATCGACAGGAACCGGCTGGCAGGCATCGCTCGACAGACGCACCGACGCGGCCTCCCGTCGCATTCCCCGCTGGCCAGCGCCTTGCTCTCCTGACGGCAATCGATTGGTGGCAGCGGCAACGCCGCGAGAGGTGGGCGTATGGAGCTCGCAGACATGCTGGCAGACGCGGTCAGAAAGGACTCGATCCGGGTTCCGCCGTACCCGATGACGGCGATGAAGCTGCAGCAGGTGCTCTCGAAGAGCGACTACGCACAGAGCGAGCTCGTCGCCGCGATGCGCACCGACGCGGTGTTCACCGGCAACCTGCTGCGCCTGGCGAACTCCCCCTTCTATCGCCGCGGTGAGGCCATCACGTCGTTGCAGGTCGCGGTTTCACGCATCGGCGCCAAAGAGCTCACCCGCCTCGCCATGGCCGCCACCGTCACGCAGGCCTCGAGCGGCGCGGGCCCGCTCGCGCAGCTGCGCAGGGGGCTGTGGCGCCAGTCGCTGAGCGCCGCCCTCGTCACCGAGGCGCTCTCGAAGGTCGACGGGGCCGACGGCGGAGAAGGCTTCGTCGCGGGCCTGCTGCACGACGTCGGCAAGCTGCTCGTCGTGGGCAGCATCGAAGACGTGATGGCGAAGCAGGGCGCCACACCAGACGCCGCGGCCATTTCACGTGCGCTCGAGAGTCAGCACCTGGCGCTGGGCCGGGTGCTGGCCGCGCGGTGGCAATTGCCCGAGGCGCTCGTCACCGTCATCACGAGGCATCATGAGACGCCGCTGCCCGATGCGCTGACGAAGCGGGTGGCGCTGGCCGATCGCATCGTCGACGCCCTCGAACAGCAGGCGACCCTGACCACGAATGACCTCGCCGCGATCACCGGCCTCGCGCAGCCTGCCTGCGAAGCCCTCGCCCAGATGCTGCCGGGCATTCCCGCCACCATCACCGCGTTCGAGAGCGAGGCGGCAGAGCCCGAGCCCAGCTCGACGGGTGCCTTCACCACGCCGCTCCCGTCCATGGCGCCGAAGGCCGGGCTGCGTGCGGTCGCGTTCAGCGTCGAGCTGAAGCGCGCGAACAGACCGATGCACCTCGACGTCTGCCGCGCCGACGCCACGACGTTCTCGGGGCTGTCACGAGAAGCGCTCGAACCCAACCGGCTGCTCGAGTTCGAG
>JAEUJR010000200.1 GCA_016793585.1 Archangium sp. | reverse complement strand
TCGCCCTCGAGAAAGCCGACATCGCGATGAGGCTGGCGATGAAGGTCAGGACGAAGCTGGTCGAGGCCTACAACGACGTGATGCGCATGACGGTGTGAAGCCATGGAGAGCCTGCTCAAACAGCTTCGGGAGCTTCCTGCGCGGTTGCAGGCGTTGCCCGCCGGCGTTCGAATCGCGCTGATCGCGGGTGGCGTGATCGCGCTGGCGCTGGCCGGTGGTGTCGGCGTGCTGGCCCGCTCGGGCGGCGACTACCAGTACGCCTTCACCAACCTCAGCCAGGAAGACGCGACCGAAGCGACCGGCGTGCTCAAGACCGCTGGCATTCCCTACCGCACCGAGGCCAACGGCTCGGCCCTCGCGGTGCCTGCCGACAAGGTCTACGACGCGCGCATTCTGCTGGCGACGGCTGGGCTGCCGCGCGGCGGTGGCGTCGGCTTCGAGCTGTTCGACCGTGGTGATCTCGGCGTGAGCGAGTTCACCCAGCGCGTGAACCTGCGCCGCGCGATCGAAGGCGAGCTCGCGCGCACCATCGGCCGGCTCGCGGGCGTTCGCAGCGCGAAGCTGACGGTGTCGCTCTCGGAGAAGGGCCTGTACCGCGACGAAGACAAGAAGCCGTCGGCGACGGTCGTGGTGATGCTGCAGCCGGGGCGCACGCTCGGTGAACGTGAGCTCGCCGGCATTCGCCACCTCGTGAGTTCGTCGGTGCCCGGGCTGCCGCCCGATCAGGTGACGGTGATCGACGGCCGCGGCGCGGTGCTGTCGTCGGACTCGGCGTGGGACTCGCCCGAGGCGTCGTACCAGCGCAAGCTCGAGCGTGACTTCGAGCAGCGCATCGTCGGGCTGCTCGAGCCAGTGGTCGGCCAGGGCGCGGTGATCGCGCGGGTCACGGCCAGCGTCGACGCCACGCAGGTGAACCAGAACTCCGAGGTGTTCGACCCCGACGCGGTGGCGCTGCGCAGTGAGCGCAAGGTGACGCAGTCGTCGTCGACCCAGCAGAACACCCAGGCGGGCGTGGCGGGCGCGCAGGCGAACGTGCCGCTGCAGCAGCCGCCTCCGCAGGCTGGCCCGACGTCACAGGGCAACCAGGCCAACCAGGACGAGGTGAAGAACTTCGAGATCTCGAAGACGACGACGACGACGCTCGCGCGCATTCCACGCCTGCAGAAGATCTCGGTGGCGATCATCGTCGACGGCGTCGAAGGCAAGGTGCGCGACGCGGCCGAGGTCGCACGGCTCGGAGAGCTCGCGCGCAAGGCCGTCGGTTACGACGAAGCGCGCGGAGACGCGTTCGAGATCACGAGCCAGGTCTTCGGCAAGTCTGACGTGCCAGAGCCTGCGCCCGTCGCCGCCACCTTCCCTGCGTGGGGGTACGGCGCCATCGGCGGCGGCGTGCTGGCCCTGCTCGCCCTCATCGCGTTCCTGCTGCGTCGCCGCGCGCAGCCCGTCGAGGCGCAGCTCGTGCTCAAGCCCGGCCAGAAGGTCAGCGAGCTCGAGGCGACCGCCGCCGCGATGGAAGGGAAGAAGCCCGAGCTGCCTACGCCCGAGCCGCAGCCCGTGCTCGTCGACCCGCTCGCCGATCTCAAAGAGCGCGCTCGCGCCATGGTTCGCGAAGATCGCGAACGCACCCTCATGCTCATTCGCGCCTGGCTGAGCGCCGACCTCGACAAGAACCCTTCGCCTCACCTGAACGCCTCGACCCCGCAACCCCTTGGAGCCGATCGTGGCTGACGCCAACCAGGACACCTCGAAGACGCAGGCCCCACCGCTCCCGTGGATCGACAAGCCGGGCCCGGGCGCCAAACGCGTCGCAGCGCTGATGCTGGCCCTCGGCCAGGAGATGGCCGCCGAGCTGTTCAAGAACCTCGGTGAGCTGGAGGTGCGTCAGGTGGCCCTGGGCGCGAAAGAGCTCAAGCGCTCGCCGCCCACCGTCATCAACGACTCCCTGCAGCAGTTCGTCGACTCGATGCAGCAGGCCGGCGTCGACGCGCTGGCCGGTGACGACGTGCTCCGCAAGGTCGCGCAGAGCGTGTTCGGCCCCGAGACGGTGAAGCGCACCTTCGACGCCCAGCCGCCCAGCCAGCTGCCCGAAGAGCTGCTCGGCTCGGTCGCCGATGCCGACGCAGAGTCACTCGCGATGGTGCTCGCCCGCGAACAGCCGCAGACCATCGCCCTCGTGTTGAGCTCGCTGACGCCCGAGCGCGCAGCGCAGGTGATGGATCGGTTGCCCATCACCATTCGACCCCAGGTCGTTCGCCGCATGGCCGTCGTCGAGGCCGTGGCCCCCGAGGTGCTGCGCGAAGTTCGCCTGGCGCTCACCAGCGAGCTGCAGTCGCTCGTCGCCGAAGGCATGCGTCGCGTCGATGGCCGCAGCGCCGCCCTCGAGATTCTGCGCCGCAGCCCAGCCGCCCAGCAGACCGAGATTCTCGCGAACATCGAGAAGGACGACCCCCAGCTCTCTGGCGACCTGCGCTCCAAGCTCTTCACGTTCGAAGATCTCACGCGCCTGTCGGATCGCGACCTGCAGACGCTCATGAAGGATCTCGACATGAAGCAGGTCACCGTCGCCCTGAAGGGCGGCAGCCCCGAGGTGAAGGACAAGTTCCTGCGCAACATGTCGTCTCGCGCCGCCGAGCTGCTCGAAGACGATCTTTCCGCGATGGGCCCGGTCAAGCTCTCGGAGGTCGAGGCCGCGCAGAGCGAGATCGCGAAGGTCGCCATCGAGGCCGCCGAGAAGGGTCGCATCACCATCGTCCGCCCGACGGACAAGATGTTGTGAGGGTGTCGTGAGCGAACTGAGGAAGCCCGCGTTCATGCAGCACGCCACGCCCGCGCCACGATCGCCGGGAGGAAACCCCAAGCTCGCGTCGTGGACGGCGGCGTCGCTCGACCCGGCGATCACGCCGGCGGCTCCGGTCATGGCGCCGCCGCCCCCATCACCGCCGCCGCTCGGCCAGGCCTTCGAGCCCCTGCCTCCAGCCCCGGTGCCGACGCCTCCGCCCCCCGTCGTCATCGATCACACGCCGAGGCTCAAGGCGGCCATCGACGCGCTCCGGCAAGAGGGGTGCCGGCTCGGAGAGCAGGCCCGCAGCGACGCGCTCGAGATTGGCGTGTTGATCGCCCGGCGCATTCTCGAGCGTGAGCTGACCACCAGCCTCGACCCGCTCTTCGGCCTCATTCGCAGCGCGATTCGAAAGGTCGGCGAAGCCCGACAGATCGTCGTGAAGGTCAGCGTCGACGATCACCGCCGGCTGCAAGACGCGCCCGGCTCGTCACTCTCGCTCGCGAACGTGACGGTGCAGCCCGACGAAGCGCTGGGGCCCGGCGACGTGGTGATCGAATCGGAGCAGCACGGCGTCGATGGCCGGCTCGACACGCGCCTCGACGAGCTTCGTCGCGAACTGCGCGAAGCGATGAACACCGAGTGAGGCGGCCATGAGCGGAGTCGATCTCGATCGCGTTCGCCGGGTGCTCGATGGCAGCCGCGACGTCGTCGTGCAGGGCCGCATCGTGCGCGCGACAGGACTGCTGCTCGAGGCCGCGATGCCACAGGTCGCCCTCGGCACCAGCTGCGAGATTCGCGGCCAGCACGGCCGAACCGTTCACGCCGAGGTCGTCGGCTTCAACGGCCCGACCGCGCTGCTCGTTCCGTTCGGCGAGATGGAGGGCATCTGCGAGGGCTGTGCGGTCGTGCCCCGCTCGAACGCCGGCGAGGTGCCCGTCGGCGAAGCGCTGCTCGGCCGGGTGGTCGACGCGCGCATGCAGCCGATCGATGGCGGGCCGGCGATGCTGCTCAAGGAGCGCATGCGCCTGGCGTCGAACCCACCCAGCGCCATGTCTCGCCGCCGAATCGCCGCGCCGATGCCCACGGGCGTTCGTTCGCTCGACGCCTGCCTCACGCTCGGTGAAGGCCAGCGCATGGGCATCATGGCCGGCCCGGGCGTCGGCAAGTCGGTGCTGCTCGGCATGGTGGCGCGGCACTCGGTCGCCGACGTGATCGTCGTCGGGCTCATTGGTGAGCGCGGCCGTGAGGTGCGGGAGTTCGTCGAGCGCGATCTCGGCATCGAAGGCCTCGCCCGATCGGTGATCGTGGTCGCGACAGGAGACGAGCCGCCGCTCGTTCGAGTTCGGGCCGCGATGGCTGCGACGGCGGTGGCCGAGTGGTTCCGCGCGCGCGGGCTCAAGGTCATGCTGTTGATGGACTCGCTCTCGCGTGTCGCGATGGCGCAACGAGAGATCGGTCTGGCGGCGGGCGAGCCTCCGACGTCGAAGGGCTACCCACCGTCGGTCTTCGCGATGCTGCCGCGGCTCGTCGAGCGCGCCGGCAACGACTCGGGGAACGGCAGCATCACCGCGCTCTACACCGTGCTCGCCGAAGGCGACGATCTGACCGACCCGGTCACCGACAGCGCGAAGGCCGCGCTCGACGGGCACGTGGTGCTCTCGCGAAAGCTCGCGAACGCTGGTCACTTCCCTGCCGTCGACATTCTGGCGTCGGTGAGTCGTTGCATGTCGGACGTCACGCAGGTGACGCATCGCGAGTCGGCCATGCAGGTGCGTGAGGTGCTGTCTGCGTACCGCGAGGCTGCGGATCTGATTGAGGTGGGCGCGTATCAGACCGGCAGCAATCCCCGGGTGGATCGCGCCCTCGCCTGCATTGGCCAGATCAATGCATTCCTCCGTCAGGGCCCTGCCGAGCACTTCTCGCTCGACCAGACCCTGGCGCAGCTGAACGGCGCGCTGAAACCGAAGGAGGTCTCGGCACAGAAGCCGCCACCTCTGAAGAGCGGGAGATGAGTCGTGCTGACCTGGATGCTCGCAGCGGTGGTGGCAGCAGGGCCGGTCGAGCCGAAGAACCCCACTCCACCTGAGGTGGCGACGCCCACCGCGCCCGCGCCGAAGGCTCCCGTCGAAGCGGAAGAGAAGCCGAAGGTCGAGTCGCCCCCTCCGCCCCCGCCAGTCGTGAAGGCCGAGCCCACCTCCGAGACGCCGACGCCGCCTGCGCTGACGAAGAAGGCGTTGTGCAACGAGCTCGTGAAGTCGGGCAAAGAGCTCGCCGCGGCCCGCAAGAAGATCGACGACGACAAGAAGCAGCTCGAGTCGGAGCGCGCGTCGCTCGAGAAGCTCGCCAGGGAGATCGCCGACGCACGGCTGCAGCTGCGGGCCGAGACCGAACGGCTCGAGGCGTTGATCGCCAAGCGGCCGGCCGCCAGCGCCGAGCCTGCCGTGAACCCGAATCAGCCTCTGCCCGCCACGCAGCCCGCGCCGAAACCGGCTGAGCTCGACGCGCTGGCGAAGACGATGAAGTCGATGAAGCCCGAAGCAGCGGCGTTGCTGCTCCAGAAGTCAGACACGAAGCTCGCGGCCGCGCTGCTCAAGCGAATGAAGCCGGCCGAGGCGGGCGCCGTGATGGATCGACTCAAGCCCGACCTCGCCGCCGAGCTCGTCGCGACGATGGCGACGATGCCCTCGGCGCCACCCAAAGGAGGCCTCAAGTGAAGCTGCGAATCGGCAAGCCGGCCATCGCACCGCAGGCCGACGAGCCGATCATGCCGCTCCAGAAGCCGGCTGGCGTGAGCCCGTTCTCGAAGCTGCTGCGCGCTGCCAACGACGAGCCGCGACTGCCGATGGCCAGAGCGCACACGAGCGGGCTGCCCGCGAACGATCCCTCGAGAGAGGTGCCGCTGCTGACGGTGGCGCACGGCCCGCTCCAGCCCCCGCCCAACCCGGGCCGTCGTTCGACCGACGTCGTGAAGACACCAGCGCCCGAGCGTGGCCTCGTCGAGCGGCTTCGCGTCGTCTCGGAGCCCGCCACCGACGCGCCCCTGTCGCGGCCAGGTGACCGTCGTGCAGCCGACGTGCGTCCGCGCGCACCCGAGCTCCGTCAACCCGAGACCGCGCCGGCGAAAGCCGCCTCGACCGACTCGACGAGCCACAACTCGCTCACCGCGCCCGCCCTCAACGAGCTGCCGCGGTCCACCACCCCCCAGCTGGCCCGGCCGGCGACCCCGAGCGTGACGCCGCCACCACAGGCCTCGAGCGGGAGTGCTTCAGCGCAGGCCACGCCGCAGCCCACCGCACCGACGAATCAGCACACGAAGGTCGCGGCCCCGGTCTCGACGCACGTCGGAGTCGCGCAGCCCAACGCGCAGCCTGCGCAGGGCGTGGTTCAGCCGGCGGTCAAAGCAACACCAGAGACGAACCTCGCGCTGCAGAACCCGAAGTCCTTCGCCCGCGACCAGCCCAGCGAGACCGTCGCTCCTCCGATCCCACACCACGCGCCGCGCGAGCTCGCTTCAGCGAAGCCTGCGCCAGCGTTCGTTCAGCCGAACGCGCGACCATCGGCCCCCGAGCTGCCCGCGTACGGCACCACGCGTGATCAACCCAGTCGCCTGGCCCAGTCGCACACGCGCGAGGCGGTGCAGCCACACCCCACGTCTCCACAGACATCGCACCAGACGAAGCTCGCGACCGCGACCGAACTGCCGAGTCCTGCGCAGCCGAACCCTCCGCTTCGCACGAAGGCCGCGGCCGACGGGTCGAGCGCTGCGCCGACCACTCCATTCAGGACGAAGCAAGAGACCGCGACCGAACAGCAGCGCCACGAGCGCACGACGACGAACCTGCAGCCCGCGCCGCACCAGCATCCAGCTCCGGCTCACACGGAGCAGGCGCTGACGCCGAGCCACCGAGAGCCCGACTCGCCCCGCGCCGAGCAGAAGCCGCTCCCCAATTCGCTGCACCGGCGACGGGTCGTCGAGTCGAACGTGCAGGAGAAACCACACACGGAGAAGAACGCGCCTGCTCAGTCACCCACTGCTCCACTGGTGACGACGAGCAACACCTCGTTCGTCGCTGCTCCCGATCAGCGTCCCGTCGTGCGCGCCTCCCCAGACACGCCCGTCGCTCCGCACGCTCAGGACTTCGCGCACCGGCCCTCATCCACCGTTCGCGACGAGGCGACCGCGACTTCCAGCCACGCCCCAGCCCTTCGCGAACCGCCCGCCATCGCCGCCACGCTCTTCTCCGTGTCCCCCACCGTTTCTGCGACTGCTGTCGACACGAAGCACTTCGGCACGCCCGCGCACGCCCTGAAGTCACAGCCCACCATGACGGCTCCCATCGCGCACCATGCCGTGGAGCAACGCCCGGCGCCCGCGCCGAAGAGTCAGGTTGCGCAGGTGCTCGAGCTCGCGGCGCATCGAACGACGAAGCCAGCGGAGCCGGCCAGGAGCGTCACAGCGTCTGAAGAGCCGGCCCCGCGAAAGCTCGAGCGCGTCGAGACGAAGAAGGCCACCGAGGTCGAGCGCGACGACAAGAGCGTCACGCCGCTGCCCAGCCAACCTGCGCCGCTGCAGCCGAACGACCTGCCACCTGCGCCGCGAGCCGCCGAAGCGGGCGCGCCCCAGCAGCCGAACCCGCTGCCGAACGTCGCGCCGGCGTACCTCGACGATCCGACCCTGCGCGTCGTCGTGCTGCCGAACGTCGCGCGGCTCAACGTCGAGACCCAGGACTCGGGAACGCTCTCGCTGCAGGTGAAGGTGCACGACGGCGTCACCGACATTCGCGCCGCGGGCCCTGCGGCCAGCCTCGTCGAAGCGCGGCAGGGAGAGCTGCGGCTCGCCCTCGCCCACGAAGGCCTCGCGCTCGGTCACTTCGATCTCACCCAGTCGGATCACCAGGGCGCGTCGCAGCAACGCTTCGAGCCGCACGACGAACGCGAGCCATTGCCTCGCCGCACGCACGTTCGCCCCGAGTCCTCCAGCTCCACCACCCGCGCCGAAGGGCGCCTCTCCGTGAAGGCGTGACGTCATGGCCACTCAAGTCAACCCGCTCTCGTTGCCTGGCGCCGCCCCCAGCACCCTCTCCACCCAGGGCTCGAGCAAGCTCGGCAAAGAGGAGTTCCTCAAGCTGCTCACGACGCAGCTCGCGAACCAGAACCCGCTCGAGCCCGTCGACAACCAGGCCTTCATCGCGCAGCTCGCGCAGTTCGCCACCGTCGAGCAGCAGTCGCAGATGAACAGCACGCTCGAGTCGCTGCTGATGGCGCAGGCGTCGAACAACCAGACCGGCGTCGCCAACCTCGTCGGCAAGGACGTCACGTTTACGTCGGACAAGATCACCCGCGGGGCGGCCGACACCCAGACCACCATCAACGGCAACCTGCTCGACAAGGCGACGAAGGTGAACGCGATCATCACCGACGCGTCGGGCAAGACGGTGCGCACCATCACCATCACGGCAGAACGTGCCGCGGGCCCGATCAGCATCGACTGGGACGGCCGCGATTCGACGGGCAAGCTCGCGCCTGCTGGGCAGTACACGGTGAAGCTCACGGCAGAGAACGCCGAGAAGAAGTCGGTCGCGGTCACGCCGCAGGGCAGAGGCCGCGCGAACGGCGTCTCGTTTGCAGACGGAGTTCCTCAGCTGATCGTCAATGGCGTCCGGGTTCGGCTCTCGGACGTACTCGAAGTCAACGAGCCGAACTCAACCACCGCACCCTGAGGGAGGGGATTCACCATGTCGCTGCTCACGTCACTCACCACCGGAACGTCTGGCCTTCAGGCCAACAGCCAGGATCTCAACGTCATCGGCGACAACATCGCCAACGCGAACACCATCGGCTTCAAGGCGTCGCGTGCTGCGTTTCAAGATGCCCTCCTGCAGCAAGTCATCGGCGCTCCGGGTGGTGGCCAGATTGGTCTCGGCACGAATCTGCAGGCCATTCAGCGAATCATCACGCAGGGGGCGCTGACGAACACCGGCGTCGCCACCGATCTCGCGCTGCAGGGCAACGGCTTCTTCGTGATGCGCGGCAACTACAACGGCACCGGCGGCCAGTACTACACGCGCGCCGGCCAGTTCTCGATGGACAAGGACGGCTACCTCGTCAACATCGATCAGCTGCGCCTGCAGGGCTACACGGCTGACCAGCGCGGCAACGTTCAGGGCGCGCTCGGTGACATGCAGGTCGGCACGGCGACCTCGCTCGCCACCGCCACCAACGCGATCACCATGAAGGCGAAGCTCGACCCGAACGCCACCGTTCAGACCTTCGACCCGCTCAACCCGGCGAACACGGCGAACTTCAACGCGTCGGTGACGATCTTCGACTCCCTCGGTCAGTCACACGACGTCACGGTGTACTTCAACCGCACGGCCACCGGCGCGTGGGACTGGCGAGCCCTCGTTCCAGACGGCGCGGCCCTGACCGGCGGTACCGCGGGCGTGCCCACCGAGATCGCCAGCGGCACCATGACCTTCGACAGCCAGGGCCGCCTCGACGCCGTCACCCAGACCGCCACGTTCAACCCGATCAACGCCGTCAACCCGCAGCCGCTCACCTTCAACTTCGGTGACGATCTCACCAGCGGCGGCACCGGCCTCGACGGCGTCGTGCAGAACATCGGCGGCAACCGCAACGAGCTCACCTTCACCAGCCAGGACGGCAACGCGGCCGGCACGCTCTCGTCGATTCAGATCAACAACAAGGGCGAGGTGGTCGGCGCCTTCACCAACGGCAGCACCCGCGTGCTGGGCCAGGTCGCCGTCGCCGACTTCGACGCGGCCGACAAGCTGACCCGCATCGGCGGCAACCTGCTCTTCGAGTCGATCGAGTCGGGGCAGCCGACGGTGGGCGCGCCGGCGTCGGGTGGCCGCGCCAGCATCTCGGCCGGCTCGCTCGAGCAGTCGAACGTCGATCTCGCGAACGAGTTCGTGAAGATGATCGCCGCGCAGCGTGGCTTCCAGGCGAACTCGAAGACCATCACCACCGCCGACTCGCTGCTGGGCGAGCTCATGCAGCTCAAGCGGTAGCCCGTCTCACGCCTGAGCGGTGACTGGAGGCCCGCGCTCCCGCCGAGCGTCGGGCCTCTGCACTTTCAGCGGCCGCGTCATGGGGCTGACGCGACTCAAGTTCGGCGCACGGCGTGCCGAACCGGAAAGAGAAGAGGTGTGCAGTGATCATTCTGACCCGACTGGACGGAAAGCACGTGGCGGTGAACGAGGACCTGCTCGCGTTCGCAGAGCAGACGCCCGACACCGTGCTGACGATGACGTCGGGGCACCGGCTCATGGTGAAGGAGCCGCTGGCAGAGATCATCGAGCGCATCGCGGCGTTCCGCAGACACGCCACGGTGCCGGTGGTCTCAGGAGACGTCAGCCATGGATAAGACGACGATTCCGGGAATCTTCTTCGGCATCGGCATGATCCTCCTCGGGCAGAAGCTCGAAGGTGGTCACGCCGGCTCGCTGCTGCAGCTGACGGCCTTCATGATCGTCGTCGGCGGCACCATCGGCGCCGTGCTCGTCTCGTACCCCCTCGGCGAGGTGATCGGCGGCATCAAGGGCCTGAAGATGGCGCTGCAAGAGAAGCCCTCAGACGTCGTGCAGCTCATCACCCAGCTCGTCGAGCTGGCCACCATCGCCCGCCGCGACGGCGTGCTGGCGCTCGAGGGCAAGCTGGCCGAAGTGAAAGACCCCTTTCTCAAGCGCGCGCTCGGCTTCCTCGTCGACGGCGTCGAGGCCAGCGTCGCCCGCGGCACGCTCGAGACCGAGATCGAGATCGAGGCCGAGGAGCAGAACGTCACCGCGAAGTTCTGGGGTGACTTCGGCGCGCTCTGCCCGACGGTCGGCGTGCTCGGCGCCGTGCTCGGCCTCATTCACGTGATGGAGAACCTCGACAACCCGGCCGCGCTCGGCCCCGGCATCGCCGTCGCCTTCGTCGCCACGGTGTACGGCGTCGGCGTGGCGAACCTGATCGCGCTGCCACTCTCGAACAAGATCAAACGCAAGGTCTCGATCGAGAAGGAGCGCAAGACGCTCATCGCCGAGGGCGTGCTCGCGATTCAAGAAGGCCTCAACCCGCGCATTCTCGAGGAGAAGCTCAAGAGCTTCGGCGGCCACCACGCCAAACACATGAAGTCGGGCGACAAGAAGTGAGGAGGGAGCGCCCATGGCGAAGAAGCACAAACATGAAGAACACGAGAACCATGAACGGTGGGTGATCAGCTACGCCGACCTGGTGACGCTGCTCTTCGCGCTCTTCGTCGTGCTCTACGCCTCGAGCAAGGTCGACACGAACAAGCTGGCCGAGACGAGCGAGTCGATGCGCTGGGCGCTCAACTTCAAGGGCGAAGGTGGCATCACCAAGCTCTCCATCTTCAAGGGGCCTCCGACCGAAGGTGGCTGCGTCACCCAGGCCGGCGCGCAGCCGTTCTCGAGCCCCGTCGATCGCCGCGTGCTCGAGCAGCAACGCAAGCGCCTCGAGAAGATGATCAAACCCTTCCTCATGGAGCGCACGAAGAACCCGACGATCTCGATGGAGATCGAGAACGGCCGCATTCGGCTGCGCCTGGCCGCGATGCGCTTCTTCGACCCCGCCTCGGCCTCGCTGCGGCCCGAAGCGATCGCCGTGCTCGACGCCATCGCCGAAGAGCTCGACGCCTCGAAGCAGAACATTCGGGTCGAGGGCCACACCGACGACGAGCCGATTCGCACCACCCGCTTCCGCAGCAACTGGGAGCTCTCGGCATCACGCGCGGCGACGGTCGTGTCGTACCTCGAGCAGGCCCATGGCATTGCCCCACAACGCCTCGTCGCGGCTGGCATGGGTGCCCAGAACCCTCTGGTGTCGAACGACACCCCGGAGCACCGGGAGATGAACCGGCGTATCGAGGTGGTTCTCGAGATTCCTCCCAATGATCCCAGAGGTTACGCGCCGCCAGCCCCCTGACGCGTCAAGGGCACGACCGTTGCGTTGAGCCCTGCGCATGAGCGAGGCAAAGGACGCAAAGAAGCCCGAAGAAGCTGCGCCGCACGGCGCGCCCGCCGCCAAGTCCAGCAAACTGCTGCCCGCCCTCGTCGGCCTCAACAGCCTCTTGTTGATCGCGGTGATGGGCTTCCTCTTCATGCAGATGAAGAAGTCGTCTGCGCACCCACCCGAAGCGACGGCTGAAGCGAAGGGCGAGAAGGACAAGGGCGACGAGGCGGCGCCGGCCGAGCACGGTGAAGCGAAGGCCGAGCACAAAGCCGAGCCCGAGAAGAAGGAGCCTGAGAAGAAGGCAGAAGGCGGCAAAGAAGAGCACGGCGGCGGAACGAGCGGCGCGGGGGGCAAGGGTGGCCTCGGCCCGCTGGTGAAGATCAGCGACTTCGTCATTCACCTTCGCAACCCCGAGATCGATCGGTACGCGCGGCTCTCGTTCGACGTCGAGGTGATCGCCGACTCCGACAAAGACTCGCTCAACGCGCACATGCCGCGCGTGCGTGACGCCTTCATCAGCTACCTGTCGGATCGCACGCTCGAGGAGCTGCAGGGCGCCGAAGGCCTGGGCCGTACGAAGGAGGCGCTGCAGTCGAAGCTGCGTGACCTCGTGCCCGAGGCGCGCGTGCGCAACCTCTACATCTCCGACTTCGTCGTGCAGTGAGAGGGCACCATGGCCGGCGCACTCCTCAACCCGGATGAAATCAATGCGCTGATGACGGCCATTCAGGACGGCCGCGTCGCGCCCGAGTCGCCGAAGAGCCGGGGCACGGCGGTCAACTACGACCTGACGAGCACCGATCGCGTCATTCACCGGCAGATGCCGACGCTCGACGCGATCAACGAGCAGATCGCGACGATGTTCGGCATGGGCATCGCGGGCCGCACCCGCCTCACCGTGCGCGTCACCTCGGGCCCCGCCTCGCTGCTGCGCTTTGGAGACTTCAACTCGCTGCTCGCGCCGCCGGCGACCGTGTCGGTCATGTCGCTGGGCAAGGCGGGCGCCCAGGCGCTGCTGGTGCTCGAGCCCGGGCTGGCCGACACGATGATCGCCGCGGCGCTTGGCGACAAACGTGGCCGCCCCGACGAGCCGGCGCCGTCTCCTGGCGGCGGCCACCAGCTCGACACCCGCCGCGACTTCACGACGGTCGAGCGCAACGTGCTGCGCCGCCTGCTGGCCGTGTTCACCGACGCCATGCAGCACGCGTGGGCGCCGGTGCTGCCCTTCCGCCCCGAGGTCGTGCGCTTCGAGACCGACCCGCGGCTCGCCGTCATCTCACCCGGCAACGAGGCGGCGGTGCTCTGCAGCTTCGAGATCGAGGGCGCCATTCGCGGCGTCATTCAGCTCGCCCTGCCCTACACGGCCATCGAGCCCGCGAAGAAGGCGCTGATGTCGCCGCCGAAGCTGAACAACGTGTCTGACGACCGCTTCGCGATGGCCCTGCGTGACGAGATCAACCAGGTCGAGGTCGGCATGGCGGCGCTGCTGGGCAAGGCGCGCATGACGGTTCGGCAGATCCTCGATCTCGAGCCGGGCGCGGTGATGATGCTCGGCACCAGCGAAGGGGCGTCGCTGCCCCTCTTCATTCAGGGCAAGGCCAAGTTCACCGGCCAGCCGAAGGTCGTGGGTGGCGCGCTGGCGCTCGAGATCGACGCAGGCCCGGTCTCCGAGCTGCGCCGCCCGTTCGATCACGAAGCCCACGACGAAGCCGCACCGCCGCACACCAAAGCCGCTTGAGGAGACGCCATGTCGGAAGCCGCCGCTGAGAACGAAGACGTCTCGACCCGAAGGCTCGACCTGCTGCTCGACGTGCCGCTCGACGTCACGGTCGAGCTGGGCCGCTCGCGCATGTCGATTCAGGAGCTGCTGGGGCTCTCGCCGGGCAGCGTCATCGAGCTCGACAAGATCGCCGGAGAGCCGCTCGACATCGTCGTCAACGAGCGCCTCATCGCGCGCGGTGAAGCCGTCGTCGTGAACGACAAGTTCGGCATTCGCATCACCGACATCGTCAGCAAGACGGAGCGCATCGCCCGCCTTCGCTGACGTCGTGACGTGTTCTTCCCTGGGGAGGGAACCATGAAGTTCGCACTGCTGACGATTCTCGTCGCGACTGCTTCGGCTGCCGAGGAGGGCTCCGCTGCCAACCCGCCGCCGCCTGCCCCTCCGTCGGCAGCCGATTCCGTCGTCGCCGCCGCCTTCCAGAAAGACATCGGCACGAAGGTGGCCGAGGTTCAGAGCGCGTCGTCTTCATGGAGCTCGCTCGCAGCGCCGGGCCTCGCGCTCGTCGCGTTGGCCGCGCTCGCCTTCGCGCTCACCCGCAAACGTGCGCGCTCGAGCCGCAACATCACGCTCATCGAGTCGGCCGCGCTGGGCCCGAAGCGCACGCTCGTGATCGCCGACGTGATGGGTGAGCGGCTGGTGCTGGGCGTCTCGGAGGCGGGCATCGCGGTGTTGTCGGCCCGCCCTGCTCCGCAGCCCGAGCCTGCGCCGTTCGTGATTCCGCCCGCGATGATCGTTCCGCCCGCCATGGCCGCGGCGCCGGCGCAGAAGATGAACTTCCTCGATCGCATGCTCGGCCGCGTGCCCCAGGCCGCGACGGCGCCGGCGAACTTCGACGAGGCGCTGCGTGACTCCCTCGAAGACCAGGAGCTGCGCGCGAAGCTGGCGCTCGGGCAGCGGAGCGTCGTTCCATGAACTGGCTCGTGCTCGGCGCAACGGAGGCCCCCCTGCAGGTGTCGGTGGGCGGCGGCTCGTCGGCGGTGAAGCTGTTTCTGCTGCTGACGGCCCTCTCGTTCGCGACGGGCGCGCTCATCTCGATCACCAGCTTCACGCGCATCGTGATCGTGATGTCGTTCCTCCGCCAGGCGCTCGGCACGCCGCAGCTGCCGCCCAACCAGGTGATCATGGCGCTCTCGCTCGCGCTCACCGCGTTCGTGATGGCGCCGACATTCTCGAAGGTTCACACCGAGGCGATCGGCCCGTACCTCGACGATCAGATCAGCGGCAAAGAGGCGTACGACCGCGGCAGCGGGCCCGTGCTGCAGTTCCTGCTCAAGCAGACGCGGCCTGACGATCTGCGGCTCTTCTACGAGCTCTCGGGCACCGACCGCCCGACCCGGGCCGACGAGGTGCCGCTCACCATCGCGGTGCCGGCCTTCATGGTGTCAGAGCTCACGACGGCCTTCCGCATGGGCCTCTTCCTCTTCATTCCGCTGCTGCTGGTCGACCTGCTCGTGTCGGCGATCTTGATGTCGCTCGGCCTGATGATGGTGCCGCCGACGCTCGTGTCGTTGCCGCTGAAGGTGGGCATCTTTCTGCTCGCCGACGGGTGGCACCTGCTCGTGCAGTCGCTGGTGAGGAGCTTCTCGTGAGCCCCGACGCCCTGCCCGCGCTGTTTCGTGAAGGCCTGCAGTTGATGGGCGTCGTCGGTGGGCCCCTGTTCGCGGCGCTCATGATCGTCAGCCTCGTGGTCGGGGTGCTGCAGAGCGTGACGCAGGTGCAGGAGCCCGCGGTCGGCGCGGTGCCTCGGCTGGCGACCGTGGTGCTGGTGGTGATGCTGGGCGGAGGGTGGATGATGGAGCGCCTGGCCGCGTTCCTGCGCTCGGCCATCGAGCGGCTCGGCGACCGGGGGTTCTGACCTTTGGATCTCTCGCTGCCCCTGGTGTTGGGCTTCGCGCTGGTGCTGACGCGCACCGGAGCCCTGCTGGGCGTGGCGCCGATTCTCGGGTCTCGCACCGTGCCCATGCGCCTGCGGGTCTCGCTGGTCGTCGTCGTCGCGATCGTCACCTGGCTCGCGGCGAGCGCGCCCAGAGTTCCCGTGCCGGCAGACTTCGTCTCGCTCGCCGCGCTCGTGGTGAGCGAGGTCGCGCTGGGGCTCGCGGCGGGCCTGTCGTCGAAGGTGCTCATCGACGCGGCGCAGGCGGGCGGTCAGGCGGCGGCGAACGCGATGGGCTTCGGCTTCGGGCAGATGATCGACCCGCACAGCAGCGCGGAGTCGTCGACGCTCGGCGAGATCTTCATGGCCCTGGCGCTCGCTGCGGCGCTCGTCTTCCGGCTTCCGCAAGAGGCCATCGGCTGGCTGGTGCGCTCGGTGCGCGAGGTCCCTCCGGGTGGCACCGTCGAAGTCGCAGGCCTCGCCACCGCGATGGTGAAGCAGCTGATCTTCGGCATCACGCTCTCGGTCCGCGTCGCCTTCCCGCTCTTTGCCGCCGCGATCCTCGGGTACGCCTCGCTCGCCGCTCTGGGCCGCACGGCACCGCAGCTGTCGCTGCAGAACCTCGGCTTCGCGGTCTCCATCGGCTGCGGCGTGCTGGCGGTCTTCTTCATCGCGCCCGACGCAGCGCGCATGTGTGCTGACGCCGCCACCCGAATCTTCGCCCGGAGCTGAGCCATGGCCTCGGAAGAAGAAGACCAGGAGCAGAGAACCGAAGACCCCAGTGAACGGCGCCTGGCGGCAGCCTTCGAAGAGGGTGACGTCGCCCTCTCGAAAGAG